>JAAEPD010000071.1 GCA_024222455.1 Aureispira sp. | reverse complement strand
ATGAAGTCTAAAATTTACCTTGCTGCTAATAAAGCAGCTTTCAATGAACTTAATACATTAAAAATGGCTAATCCATCTTTTGCGTAACATCAGTTAATTAGATATTCTCCATTACTTATTTGTGCAGAACGAGTATTCATTTGACGCTCATAAAATCTAACACTATAATTAAGTATCAACTCAATGTTTGATGTCAATACTTGTTGACTATGGTTATCGATACGTTCATTAATCTCCTTTTCAATTAGTTTAATAACTTGGGTCAGAATTTCTTCTTCTTGCCCTGACAAGTACAAAGCTTCATGGACTTCGTAGTTAAAGAAACTATACTTGTCAATTTTAGCGCCTAATGAAGTATTTCGGATAAGGTCAGGATGAAAATAGAGCATCCATCCTTGGGATTGATTTAACTTCTGTGCCTTTTTGACCGTAAAAACCTACTCTGGAGCAGTAAAAATCAGTGCCCCTTCAGTAAAGTCATAATGATTTCTACCATAATCAATCCCACAACCAACATCCTTTAGAGCAATACAAAAGAAAACCTCATCCCAATTAATTCTTCTCCATAAGCTAGCTTAGCTGTGTCTATAACAGCAATTAAAGGATGGGCAGGTTTGCCCAATCCCATCCCTTTTAACAATTCCGCTATAGACTTAGATTTATAGATGTTATTATCCATTATATTTTTTTCATAAAACTACATTGAAATCCAATCTTCACCTAACACAAAACATCGATATTATAACACATATCGGCTTTTTGAATTAGGATATGTAGTAAAACTATTGATTCTAAATCTAAAGAAGCTATTGACTCATTACATCACTAGCTTTTAACTCTACCACCTCCCCAATTTTCTTTAATTTTTCTAAGTCTATCTGTCTTTTATCACCACAGATAGTGATGGTCATCGGTTTACCTTTAATCGTTTTCTTATAAAAATCTAGAATATTTTGCATCCCTAGTTTTTCATACTCTTTATAAGCCTTTCTATTGGGGTCAGCATCAAATCCCTTTTGCTGATAATAGAGTATATAGTTTGCAATGAATCTAAAGTTAGGATAATCTGTCATCGCTTTAGTTTTTAAGCTTTTTTGTAGAGTAGCTATACGCTCCTCTTTGGCAGGCAAGTCCTCTAAAATGTCAAGCATAACCTCAATAGCATTGACTGTTTTATCTGCTTGACAGCCAATATAAGAGGTCAGGTAACCTGGCATATCTGGTTTAGCTCCAAAAAAATAATTCCCCCATGTAGAATAAGCTAAAGATCGATATTCTCTAATTTCTTGCATCAACAAACCCGAAAACCCGCCACTAAAATATTCATTAAAAGCTTTGACAGTGGCATACTGCTCATTCTTCATTTTTTCTCCATTGAGATATAAATAAATATTACTCTGTCTTGCTTGTTTTTGGTGTATAAAGTAAATCTTTGTTTTTTCAGGTATAGCTGTTTTAGTATAAATACGTTCCTCCTTTTTGGGACTTGATGTTAGTTTTAACTTCTGCTCTATAAGTGTTTTAAGCTCATTAGAACTTGTCTTTCCTGTGAAAACAATTTGAGCAGAATATTGACTAGTCAGCTCCTTAAATCGATCTATCCAAGTGCTTAAATCAGTACTCTTCACCTCCTTTATACTCGCTCTTTTAAGATAACTAGACTCATTGCCATGCATAGCATAAACTTTAAGTGCATCTGCAATAGAGGTAGGTGTTTTCTTTTCTAGTTTACGATCTGCTTTCATATTATTAAGCAGAACACTCTTTGCCTTAGCGTCTTCCTGTGGCTCAGTAAACAACAAATTGAGCAATTCTAAACCTTTGCCCAAATTGCTTTCCTCGCCTTCTAGATTAATATTAAATTCATTAGCATCTGCTGAAATGGTATAAGTACAACCCAAATTTGCAAATTGCCGTTTGAATGCATTCAAATCATGCTCTCCAGCACCAACACTATTCATAATGTCAGCAACCTGCCTCAAACTAAGATCATGTTGTGTCCCTATTTTAAAGTTTAGGTTTAGCTGAAAAAGGTTATTAATAGGATTGTTTACTGCTAATATCTCATGCCCTCCCTTCAGTTTTTCCTTATTTACATCTTTATCAAAATCAATAAATCGAGGGTTGAAAGATTTAGAAGGTATCTTTTTGAACTCTTTAGCATAAGCTGACTCTTCTTTTTGGTCAGTCACGACAGGTTTAAAGCCTGGTTTAGCTAACTTTTCTTTCTTAGGAAAACCTGTTTTAGATACTATTTTAATATAATCATCACCCAAGTATTTAGCTGCTACCCTCAACACATCCTCTTTGGTTACCTGAGCTATTTTTTCTGGGTATTTCAAATAATCTTCCCACTTCTCACCTCTACAGTAAACTTCTCCAATCGAAATACCTCTACCATCTATTGGCTCTAATTCTTGTTGAAATTCTTTGCTCAAATTGATCTTTGCAGTAGCAAGCATACCTTCATCAAAGTCGCCTTCTCGGAGTTTATTCATTGCCCCCAAGACCTTTTTTTCTGCACTTTTTAATGATTGCACAATGATTTTAGGCACATAAAAAATAATTACGCTTCCTGCCTCATTATAAGTATTAGGAAAAACACCCCCAAACATCAATTCATCATTAGCCAAAATCTGATCTACAAACCCTGTCTCTTCAAAATTAGAAAGTAAGTATTCACAAACATCCATAGCCACCCGATCAGGATGACCTTCTGCCACTGTTTGATAACCCAATATTCCTACAGATATAGGTGTATAATTGACACGTTCTACTGTCACGCCCTTGATCGGTGTTGGTGCTGCAATTTTCTTTTTGCTGTACTCCTTGCGTTTTAGTGGCCCAAACTTAGCTTCTATACTTGGCAAAACATCTTTGGGGTCAAAGTTTCCAGTAAGCACCAATGCCATATTGTTAGGCACATAGTTTCTATCAAAAAACTCATAAGTTGCCTTTAATGGAGGGTTCTTCAGGTGCTCCGTTTTGCCAATAGGAGTCCACTGTCCGTAAGGAATATTAGGAAAAAGCAAGTTATTAATTCGCTCAAATAGTTTAGTAACAAACTCATCCGCAGATCTATTTTTTTCCTCATAAACAACCTCCAACTCTGATTGAAAAGAACGAAGCACAGGATTTTGGAAACGAGCAGCATATAAATCTAACCATTTGTCCATCTCATGTGCAGGAAATTGATTGTGATAAAAAGTCATATCATAGCTCGTAAAAGCATTAATGCCCTTACTACCTATACTCTTTAGTAAGCTCTGAAACTCTGTAGGCAAACCATATTTTGCAGCCTTGATTGATTGTTCATTGATTGCTAGTTGAATAGCCTTTCGGGCTTGTTCATCAGTAGTTTTACTCAATTTTTCGTAGTAAAAACTAATGGAATCGAGATGCACTTTCTCTGCTTCATAATTAGAAGTTCCCATTGTAGTAGTTCCTTTAAATAGCATGTGTTCTAAGTAGTGTGCCATTCCTGTTGCTTCCAAAGATTCATCTTTAGAGCCTGCATTAACTACAACTGCTCCAAACACATTGGTAACCGTAGTATCTTGATTTAAATATATCATAAACCCATTATCTAATTGGTGTGTTTGAACAGCTAAAACACCACCTTCCTCTTGTGCGTAAAGAATACTAAATGAGGCTACAAAAACGCTCAGAACATTAAAAAACTTAGGGAACATTGAATTTTTAGTTTTGAATTAAAAAATGAAAATTTAGTACATTTTGATCTATGTCAAAAGATCTGATTTAAAGATGAAATACCTTTGCTCTACATCTAAAAATAAAGATTATGAGCAGACAGTATTATATTTTATTACTCTTCTTCCAATTTTTTTGCAGCACCTCCAGCACTGACAATATAGTTGGGGTATGGACCATGAAAGATAAATTTTACCAAGCTAGCTATCAAATAGTCCAAGAAGGTAACTCCTTCTCTGGTTTGGTGCTCCATTATAATGATGGAACAACTCAATATAGATATCAAGAATCTTCCCCTCAATTTATATTCAAAAATATAATAAAACAAGAAGATACCTATGTAGATGCCATTTCTGGTGCTACTCAATCTACATCCAAAAACAAAAGTATTTCTATAAAACTAAGGTCATTAGATACCATAGAAGCAACAAGGTATATATCTAAACGACCTATAAAAGAACTGTGGCTAAGAAAACCACTAATTATTAATTAATTTTTTTCGATTATGAACAGACTAATGAAAATTATGACAGTATTTGCAATCACTTTTTTTGTGTTTGCTTGCAAAAAAGAACCAACTACTTTACCCACAAAAGTTACTCCTATAGACATTAACTCAAAAGGGTTTGATTTGTTAGAAAAACTACAAGGCCATTGGGTGGGCTACAATCGGGTTATGACTACTGATTTTGATTGGTTCGCTTTTGACTATAGAGCCATTTCGGAATCGCATATTCATGGAATATTTGAAGGTGGTACAATGGGGAATTTATTCACCTCCTTCTTTGTAGCAGATTTTAAGGGTACCAAGACTATAATGGCTCGTAATGGAGGTTTGCTAAATGGTATTTATAGAACAAGCTATTTTGTTTTGGATCAAGTCACCCAAAATACGGATTGGGGTAATTCTTATAGGTTGGGAGATGCAGTTGGAGGCCAAAACACTATGTATATGGAGCTTCGGTTCATTAATGACAGTTTATATTTCAACTCCTGTGCCGTCCTTAAATAGGTTGACAGAATTATGAAATTAAAACCCAAGATCTAATTGCTTAGGGTCGTGTTTGTCATTATTTTGTTGATACGTAAAAACTTCTAGCACAGGTCTTTTTTCAAGAGGCAGAGTTTGGACGTAAAGTTCAAATT
>JAAEPD010000070.1 GCA_024222455.1 Aureispira sp. | reverse complement strand
CAGCATACATTCCCCCTTCTAAAGGGGGCTAGGGGGATTCTCTACAGTTAGAATAGAGAATAAAATGAAAAGCTACATAGTTAAACGAATAAAAAGTTTTGGATGGGCATTTAAGGGATTGTTTGACTTGTTTCGCAATCACCCCAATGCCCAAATCCATTTATTGGCAGTACTTGTAGTATCTGGAGTTGGGGCTTTTTTAGGCTTATCTGCTACCGAATGGTGCTTGGTCTTGTTGTGTATGGTTTTGGTCATTGGTATGGAGGCCATGAACACGGCCTTAGAATACTTGACCGATTTGGTGTCTCCAGATTATCATCCATTAGCAGGTAAAGCAAAGGATGTTGCAGCTGCAGGTGTTTTGATTTGTGCCATAGGTGCAGTTGGGATAGCTGCTATTATTTTTGTACCCAAACTAATGGAATTGTTATGAAAAAAATATTGATCCTAATAGGTTTTTCAATTGTGTTTTTTGCCTGCAAAAGCAATGAGTTGACTACTCAAATTGCACCAGAAAATGAGTTTTTTGCCTTAAAAAAAGATGCCTTATTCTTTTTTAGGAGCAATCAGTTAGATTGGGGAGCTTATGAGGAGCCAGTGGATACGGCTACAAGAGCAAAATACGTAGCACAGTTAGATACCAGTTTTTGGTATATTATAGACTATGGTTTTGAGGGCTTTTATACTAAAGAAGAGTATTATAATTCTTTCCATTTTCTGCATTTGAACGATGATAATGAACTAGATCTAATCTATGAAGGTTGGGGAGGCGGAGAAGGTACTGTAGTAAAAGCATTTATAAATGAGGGAGAGCAAATGAAATTCCTTTTTGATAATTATCAACAATTATATGACCTTCAATTTGATGAAAAAAGGTGCCTTAAATCATTTAAAGTCTTAGATTTTGGTTGTTGCGTACCTTTTGACCTTCTGATGAGTCAATATACTATTAAGAACAATACAATAGAATTAGAATGGGGGCTGAGTGCCTTATCTGGACTAGAAGAGCCTAAGCATTTTTTCAGAAAGGCTAAAAAGGTAAAAGTAGCTAAACCCAAAGTGGATATGCGCTATGAACCATGGATTGCTCCAGAGGATGAACCAGGTTACTCTGGTCCTTTGGAGGTGGTTGGTAACAAAACTGCCTTGTACAACAAGGGTGACAAAGGAGTCGCTTATGCAGAGACAAAAGATACCATTGGAAATGTATGGTGGTTAGTAGAAATGGAAGTTCCAGATACTACAGATTTTAATATTATGTATAAATATTCTCAAAAGACTTATCCTGTGCTGGGCTGGATCAATAAAAATGATCTTAAGTAGCAATAGTACGCTCTATACTCTCCCAATAAAGCTCTGCCGCACGATCCCAAGAAAACTGTTGCTTTTGAATTCGTCCTTTTTCTATTAATTGATCTCGAAGGCCTTCCTTCGACCAAATTTTGAGCATTTGTTGAGCTATAGAATCTACAGAAGTGGGGTCTGCCAGCAATCCCGCATCTCCAGCTACCTCTGGCATAGACGAAATATTGGAAGTAATACTAGGTACATCAGCATACATAGCCTCTAAAATAGGTAGCCCAAAACCTTCAAATAAAGAAACATAAGTAGAGGCATAAGCTCCACCCACCAATTGAGGCAACTCTGTATCTGATACATAGCCCAAAAAGATAACATCCTTTTTGTGTTGCATAGCTTCTAGAGCTTCGCCTACTTCACCTGTTTTCCAAGCCATGCGCCCACCCAAAACCAACTTAATAGGAGAAGAACTCGTCGTTTTGAATTGCTCAAAGGCTTTGAGTAGTCTAGGGATATTCTTGCGAGGATGTATAGAACCTACATACAAAAAATAGGGTTGGCCTTCTGCATATTTATCTTGAGCAGCCTGCTGCTGTGGAGCCGTGACAGGTGTAAAATCAGTAGAACACCCATTCGGAATTACATCTATTTTGTCACTTGCTGTATTGAACTGTTTGATCAAATCATCTTTAGTATACTGAGATACCGAAACAATTTTATCACTTGTATTTAGAAACTTAGGCGTAAAATGCTGATAGTATTTCAAAACTAACTTATTGACACCTTCTGGATAGTGTCGCCAAGCAACATCGTGCATTACCAATAGCTTTTTGCATTTAGCCCGAATAGAAGTCATGTTATCCATAGATATAAAAATATCAGGATTATGTTTTTTGATAACAGGTGGAATTCCCCATTCATAAAAAAGATAGAATAGAAAGGGATGTCGAGCAGGCGGAAAAATCTTGATAGGGGTGATATTATCTGCAAAAACGAACTCTTCTGCATATGGACGATCAAACAAGAACAAAAACTCATGTTCTGGATGATTCTGAACCAAACGTTTGGTGATTTCGTAGGTGACACCACCTAGCCCTTCCAGTTTATCTTTCAGCAAAAAACGGGTGTTGATAGCTATTTTCATAGATGTAAAGATAAAATTAGTTAGAGGGTTTAGCCTACCCAAATAGGATTTTTAAAAAGAAACTTATAAAAAAACTGCATCCCTTTTTGAGCTTTTGCGTCTATTTAGCAACGTTTTATTAAATCTAATAATAAATTATAAATAGACGAATATGATTACCAAACGATTCTTATCTAACCTTGCTATGCCTGGATTGTTGGGCATGGCCATGCTCATTGTAGGACTTACCTTTCATTATGATTGGAATCTACATATAGTTCCTTATTTCGTTTTTGTACTGACATTTTTGTATCTGAGATTTTTTGAAGAAAAAATTCCTTTCAAAAACGACTGGAAAAGCAAAACAGGTGAGGGGGCAAATGATCTGAAACATTTACTGTTTAGTACAAGTATTGCAGATGCCTTAGGCAAAACTACTGCTGTCTCCCTACTTATCTATATACAGCAATATCTGTGGGGTAGTACTACATTTGCGAGCAATATAGGATTTGTGTGGGCATTTTTATTGGCGAATCTTATTGGCGAATTTTTGCCTTATTGGTATCACAGACTTAGCCACATCGGTGAAACTAATAAAGTACTAAGCACATGGTTATGGAAAGTACATTCGATACATCATCTACCTGCTAAGTTGAATTGGTATAAAACCAATTGGATACATCCTTTTAATAGTTTTATTAATGCTTTTGCCAAGTTTGCACTCCTTATGTTTTTAGGATTTAGTCCTGAAGTGTTGTTTGCTGTTTTCGTAATGCATATAACAGTTGCTTATGCTTCTCATGCTAATATTAATGCCAATACAGGTTGGTTAGATTATATATTGGTAACTCCCAAAATACACCACTTTCATCACAGCACTATACTCAAAGAGGCTGAAAATTATGGGACTATTTTGGTCGTGTGGGATTTAGTTTTTGGGACATACTATAATGCTGTTAAGCCTGTAGAACAGGTAGGTTTGATAGCCAGTGAAAAATATGGAGTATATCCTCAAAAAGAAGATTTTTTAGGACAGATGTTGTTTCCTTTTAAGAATATCAAGAATCGACTTTGCTGCTGTTGTGCAAAAGGATAGGGCTATAAAAAAACGAATACAATGCATTGTGCATTGTATTCGTTTTTAAGGAAAAAGAATTTAACTAAAGTAGTTTAGTTTGTCTCTTCTTCAATTTTTATTCTTTCTTTTTCAGCATCTTTCATGCCTTTGTCTATCTCTTTTTTTACGGAATTACGAGCATTATTAAACTCACTAATGCCTTTTCCTAATCCTCTCATCAATTCAGGAATTTTTTTACCACCAAACAAAAGTAGGATAGCAAAGAAAATTACTAACATCTCAGGGCCAAAGAAATTGAACAACAATAAGGTTTCCATAATCTGTATATTTTAAATTAAACTCTTTTTTGCATTAGTTTGTGATTTTACTAGAAAAACCCAAACCATTATTTAGTTGATACCCACTACAATAGTAGTAGCTGCTTTCTGCAAAGATACAACTTTTTGACTATAAATGTAGAAGAAGGTTTAATCTTTCTAGTATCTAATCTACAACATTACCATAAGCAACAAAAAATGGATTAAGAAGGTTTTCTTTATTATAAACAACTTCTTCTGTTTTTTTGTATTGAATAACTTTTCCGCCAGATTCCTCCAATACAATTTGAGCAGCAGCAGTATCCCACTCCATAGTAGGAGCTATTCTAGGGTACAAGTGCGCTTTGCCTGTAGCTAATAATAAAAATTTGAGCGAACTTCCTGTTGCTACCAAATCAGGAGCATTTAGCTCATCTACAAAAGCTTGAGTTTCGGTGTTGAGATGAGAACGAGAGCATACAACATTAAGTCCTTCATCTTGCATTGTATAAGTTGCTGCGTTTATCTGTTGAGCTTCACCATCTTTTTCCAAAAATGCACCTTTACCTTTTTCTGCCCAATACATTTCATCCAAGCAAGGAGCATAAACAACTCCTGCTACTGCTCTGTTTTGGTGGATCAAAGCAATATTAACGGTAAATTCTCCATTACGCTTTATGAACTCTTTAGTGCCATCCAACGGATCAACCAACCAATAGTAATCGTAGTTTTTGCGAATTTCATAAGCCACCTTATCTGTACTTTCTTCCGAAAGAATAGGATATTTAGGGTCTAAGATTTCTAGGCCTGCACAAATAACATTGTGTGCAGCTTTATCTGCAATAGTAAGAGGTGAATCATCGTCCTTACGTTGGATGTCTATATCTGAAGCATTATGATAAATATCTAATATTTTAGCGCCAGCTTCTTTAGCAATAGCACATACTTTCTGAATGTCTAACATATATGTATTTTAAGATAATAGCAGTGAAATTTTCTAATCAATTAGAAAAACTTCACGCACTAATGTTAAGATTAATTTCTAGAATCAATACCCCATTTAAGTTTTTCTCGAATCATATACAAGAAATTTCGATCAGCCAACCGAACTAGGTTAATACCAAAATCTGCTTTGCGCACAGCTACCTGAGCAGAGGCTTTTATGGTTTGGTATCTAGAGTCTAGTGTACACAAAAAGTTTTCAGCACGTCCCTCTACTTCAAAAGAGATAATAGCATCATCTGAAAGCACTATTGGACGTACATTAAGATTGTGTGGAGCTACAGGAGTAATAATGAAATTGCCAGAGTTAGGGAAAATAATAGGCCCTCCACAACTAAGAGAATAACCTGTAGACCCTGTTGGAGTAGCTACGATTATTCCATCTGCCCAATACGAGTTCAAAAACTCACCATTCACATAAGTGTGAATAATCACCATAGAGGAAGTATCCCGCTTAAGTATAGTAAAGTCGTTTAAAGCAAAATTCATGTCTCCAAACAAACCATCAGAGGATTCTAAATATAAAACCACACGAGGATCTATAGTATAAGCATTCGTTTCTAAAGCATCTATAGCAACTTCTATTCGATATTTTTCGGTCATAGCCAAAAATCCCAAACGGCCTAGGTTAATCCCCATAATAGGGACACCTGTGTCTCTAACAATAGTAACAGCATCCAAAATAGTCCCATCGCCTCCTAAGGATATAAAAAAATCTATATTATGCTGCTTAAAATCTTCGTGGGTAGAGAAAAATGTGATAGGCTTATAGGTCTCCACTCTGCCTTGAAAGGATTGATAGTATTCGTGAGAGATAAAAAGCTCAATGTTTCTATTGCGAAGTACATCAAACAAAGTTTGGACTACATCAACATCTTCAGGCTTTAAGAACCGGCTATATAGGGCTATTTTCATGATAAGGCTTATATCAATAGTCTGTGAAAAAAAACTATGAGGACTTATAAAAAACTAAAAGTTGAACTTATAACTAAAGTAAAATCCATGCTCTCCCAATTTATTAAAACTATAATCGAATCGCAAGATAATATTGTAATAATAGAACACCAAATCTAAACCCAATCCAGTTCCAATCATATCGGTATTTGTCAGCGCATTCTGATCGGTATAGTAACGATCCCAAACATAACCAAAATCAAAGAACGTTCTCAAGTGTATTTTGATCGGCATCCTTCGTAAGTATTCTATCTGAATCCGTTTGAATAATGGAATTTTAAAATCAAAGAGCTTTATATTAAGTTCTCCTTTCATCAAGAGATAATCTTGGCCATTAATAACATAATATTCGTAACCTCGCACAAAATTTTCCTCATAACCCAATGCTCGTTGATTGTAATATGGCGTTTTATTTCGAATAAGATCTATTTGACCTTTCATGAAAAAAGAGGCACTAAATCGATCAGCCAAAGGTATGTGATAAGATAAGGCTGCTATCAGATTAAATTGATTAAGGTCTTTGAATATACCTAAACCTCTTTTGCGAAGTTCTATTCGTGTCCAATATCCTGAAAGTGGATAAGCCCAAATATCTCGTTGATCTCGTTCGTAGACATATCGTAGATTGATAGATCGTTGCACTCGCTGACCATGCAAAAAATATTCAGGATTCATCCTTCGAAGTGTGTCACTTACTTGCAAGAACAAAAAACTGCTTTCGAATTCGTGTCGAGCAACTATAGAACTGCGATAAAGTAAGCGCAATCTTGCCCGTACTCGCTGATGCTGACGGTCTTTGGTATCTATATTTCTATAAAAGACCAATTTATTATTAATAGTATTATAAGAAGTTTCTTTATTATCTGAATAGAGTAGATTTATTGCAAAACCCAATTTTTTCCTTCTATCAAGAGGAGGTAAGGCATAGTCAACCTCATATTTTTGGGTGAATCCAAATTGAGCAATAGCCTTGAGTAGGTCGTTTCGTCCAGATATGTTTCGCCAAATGAGCCATAAGCCAATATTGGTACGACGAATATCATTCTTATAGCGCTTAGACCAAACACTAAAATTTCGATCAGCCAATTCAAAAACAGGAATAGGATAGATATACCAACTCTCTTTTACCGCTATCTTTATATCAACATCGGCTCCCTTCCATTGAGCCACATTCATACGAACCATAGTGAACAGCCAAGTATTCATTACATAGCGTTCATTGAGTTCCATAGCAGGCATGAGATCTTTGAGTAGGAGGGAGTCACCTACCGAAAACGTCAATTCGTTGAGGATAGTGGAAGCTTTAGTTTTCTTATTCCCTTCTATCACTATCGACTTTATACAAACTTTTTTGGTCTGCCCAGTTGCTTGAAAGGTGCAGAAAAAGCTGAACAATAATATGATTATGCCTCTCAATCAGTGCATTTTTATAAAATTAACAAAGGATTAGATCACATTTGCGTATTTTGTGGACTAGAAAAACAATAATACGATAATTTTAAAGTAAAACAATGTTAGATCCCCAAATAAAAGAACGTGTACAGCTAGGATTTGAAAAACAGGCTTTTATGGCTTTTATTGGTGCAGAGTTAACCAAATTGGAAGAAGGTGTTTGTGAAATACAATTGCCTTTTAAGATGGACCTAACACAGCAGAACGGATTTTTTCATGGTGGTATAGTCGGCACTTTAGCCGACAACGCTGCTGGTTTTGCTGCCTGTTCGCAAATGACTTTGAAGCAAGCTCCTCTTACAGTAGAGTATAAGCTGAATTTAATGAACAAAGCAGATGGTGATCGGTTGGTCGCTAGAGGAAAAGTATTAAAAAATGGTAGAACCCTTAAGGTTTGTGAAAGCAAAATTTATATAGTCCAAAAAAATGGCGAAGAAAAACTTTGTGCCGCAGCACTTGCTACTATTATGACGGTATCTCTAATTAATCCCACTACTAAAAAAAATAGTTCATGAAGTTTTTATAACTAATTGATTATCAAAAGCAGACTAAAGTCTAGTATTGTTTTTTTATATTTGGTAATCAATTAGTTATAAAAAATTACTGCTATTTTTAACTTGATAAGGTTAAAAATGCATGGACTATTAACAAAAACATAAAGCACTAAAAATGAAATTCATTTACTTGACACTACTTACAACCCTAATAACTATGGCTGCTTGCAATAATGAGAGCAACAATACCAATGGAAATACAGAGAATCCTCCCATAGAAGGTAAACTAAAAAGAGGAGATTGGAGAGCTGTTTTATATTTGAACGAGGATAAAAGTTTGGAACTACCCTTTGTATTTAATGTAGAAGGTGATGAGAAGTTAACGATTATTAATGCAGAGGAGCGTATTCAGGTTACTGATATAACAATAGAGGAAAATGGAAATGTGAGTATAAAAATGCCTGTGTTTGACTCTGAAATTAAGGCAAAGATTAAAGAAAAGAAGAAAGGGGAAATGCTGTTAGTAGGAGCATGGCACAATTACAATAAAAAAGATTATAGCTTAGCATTTGAAGCAACACATGGCGATAATATTCGATTTCATAGCAGTTTTTTAAAAGTTGAAAAACCAACTAAAACTGTTGCAGGAAAATGGGAGGTAATGTTTAGTCCAGGAACAGAAGATGCTTATCCTGCAATGGGGATTTTTGAACAGACAGAAGATGGTAAAGTCTCTGGAACATTTTTGACCGAAACGGGAGATTATCGATATCTAGAAGGTGTTTTTGATGATTCAAACATAGAGTTATCTTGTTTTGATGGGGCACATGCTTTTTTGTTCAAAGCGCAATGGTTAGATGGTAAATTGAAAGGGATTTTTTTCTCAGGCAAACATTCGGAAGAACCTTGGGTAGCAGAACGCAAGAACCAAGTGAAATTGGCTAAAATGGATACCTTAACTTATCTAAAACCAGGTTATGATCGCTTAGAATTCTCTTTTCCTAATTTGAAGAAAGAAATGGTTTCTTTGTCTGATCCTCAATTTCAAAACAAAGCAGTTATTGTACAAATATTGGGAAGTTGGTGTCCAAACTGTATGGATGAAACTCGGTTTTTGGTAGAGCTTCACAATAAATATCATAAAGATGGTCTAGAAATAATTGGAATAGACTATGAAGTAATCAATCGATTTGAAAAATTTGAGGAAAATATCACCAAGCTCAAAAAAGATTTAAACATACCATACACAATGGTGTTTGGAGGTGCTGCTAAAAAATCGGAAGCTTCTAAAACCTTACCGATGCTCAATCATATTATGTCTTATCCTACAGCTATATTTATTGATCGACAAGGGAATATACAAAAGATACATACTGGTTTTGCAGGACCTGGTACTGGCGAATATTATGAGGACTACAAAAAATCTACAATTGCTTTAGTGGATTCTTTGCTACAGTAGTTGAATAGATTTGATCACTTTTGCAACATCAATATTATTGACAGCTTCCAACATTTGGCCAATAACTTGGTGATCAGCATTACCCATATCTATACTTAAGGTATAGTGCTGGTTATACCAACCTACTAGTTTTTCGGCTACATGGTCAACTTGTTGATCTGTTGTGGCAGCTTCTTTTTTATATTCAAATGCTATATCATAGATATAGAAACGCAACGTGTCTAACTCTGTGCTAGATAAAGGCCGCTTGCAAGCAAAAGAAAATGTAATGTCTTTGAACCCATGAAAATGCCAACATTCAAAATCGAATTGGTAGGCTTGTGTGCTAAATGGTAAGTTGCTGTTGGGCTGTAGAAATTGTTGGAGCTCCTCAGTAGGAAGCTCTGAAAAACTGAATTGTACTTGATCTTTAGATTTGTGGAAGGATTTAGGATCTAAAAAACCTTCAAATTCCCAAGAGATAGTCAAAAAATGGCCAAAATTGGAAGGGTCTACAAGATAAGCATCTGCTTGGTCCCCAAAATTATCTTCTATGTTTAAGGTGAAATTGGCAGGACTAGTTTGTTGACTCAAGGCAGCTGAAAAAATAGGCTCAAAGCTTTGAATTAAGATGGCCTTAAAATCACTATTAAAGTTATTTGGAAATTTGTATTTAAGCATATATCAACACAGTTTAGAGTTAGTTTTATGCTGTAATATACTCAAAAACTGTGGGGAGCAGACTTTAGTTACTAGAGAAAATCCCCCTAGCTCTCTTTAGAATCGAAGCTAGGGGGATTTATACTATATTTTAAGTTGCCTGAAAAAGACAAAACGCCTTAAAACCGGACACCAGCTGTTAGCAAGACACTTGCTACAGATGCCTTACCTTTTACTTGTTGTAGTATGCTGTATGAAGTGTATGGTATATATTCAAATTGCTTGAGGTTATGTACATAAGCCATATCGATATAGAAGTGTTCCATACGAATACCTATGCCAGCACTAATATCATGGCGAAGGTCAGAAACACCAGCTACACTTTCTTGGTATGGAGATGTTTGTATACGGTAGCCTGCACGAACTCTGAATAGGTCAAAAACCAATTCGCCACCAATGCGAGCACGAAATACACCTTTGTATAAGTTATCGATTCCTTCGTTAATATTATCTATATAGCGTTCATCATCTATGTTAGTATCGTTTCCAGATAAAGAAAAATTAGACCAAGTATAGTCTACATATTCTGCTTCTACACCCAAAAAACCTCTTTTGCCAAACACAGACCCAAAGCTCAAAGATAAAGCTGCTGGAGTATTAAAGTTATGTTTGTATTTTGCTTCGGGAGAAGTAAACTCTGTATCTTGAAGATCTCCATTATAATAAACTCGTCCAGCCATAGTGGTGTTATATTTTTCTCTTAGGCTAAACCATGTTGGAGTATGTGCAGCAAAACCAACTCTAAACATTTTATTGATTCTATAAATAAAACCTAGCTTCAGGTTAGCTCCAACACCATTGACAGTTCTATATTCATCAAAACGCATTTCCAGAAAATCAATAGTATTTGTTTCTTCTAGTTCTTGGTACTTTCTATTGTCCACTAAAGTCAGAAAATCGATTCCAAGAGTGAACCCAATATAGAGCTTGTGGTCATAATTAGCTGCGATAGACATAGCAAACTCATTGATTCCACCACTTTGTCGAACTGTCTGAGATTTGCGTACATAATTATCATCAGTTAGCGCGGTTACGTATTGATCAGAGGTATTATAATCTAAATCCATTAGATAAGTATCATAGGCTAAACCTTCTTCAAAGTCATTAAGTTGATCTAGTGTCTTCCCATTAGCATTTTCTCCGATGGTTACTAGGCGAGAGCCATAAGTCACGGCATCAAACTTGAAAGAGCGGCCGAAGTCAGCTAATCGATTAAGACCAAAACCAAAGTTTATACTTTTCCAGTCGCTATGCAATTTTTTAGAAAAGACAGCACCAACACTTCCAAAAAGAAAATTAGAACGTTGTGTACGAGATTTTTCGATTCCAAAAGTATCTTGCCCAAAAGTAGTTTGGACATTATTAAAAGATAGTCCAGGCGAAAAAGAGATTTCGGTACTTCTGTATATTCCCAATCCTGCCGGATTAGTACTCAAGGCAGATAAGTCTCCTCCCAAGGCACCCAAAGAATTACCTGTAGCAGCCGAACGTGCTGTAATATTGGGGTTGGTCTCTGAAAAAATAAGCGCATCACTAACGACTTGTGCAGAGATAGAAGAGGAGATTAGGAGTAGGGTAATAATTGTTCCCAAAATTGATTTCATAGCTTGCATTTTAGTTTGATAGAATGTGGTTTGTTGTAAAAATTGGTAGTGATTGGGTGTTAAAAAAGTGTAATCTAAATCGGTTTAACTATGTTTTTAGTTATAGTGTTTTGAAAAATGGTGGAAGGATTATCTTCCACCATAAAAGTCTATATATTTTATCAATTATCTTCTGCGACCGCTAGTACTTGACCCTGAACTACGACTGCTAGAACTACTACTACGACTAGTGCTAGAAGAGCTGCGGCTCGATCTGCTGCTACTAGAACTACTTCTGCTTGTACTAGGTGTAGTGCTGCGACCACTACTATAACTAGAAGAACTACGAGTAGAAGAACTGCGAGTAGGACGACTAGTAGTTGTGCTGCTTCTTGTAGTGCTAGTAGAGGGGCGATTAGTATTGTAACTGTTGCGAGTGCTACTTTGATTAGTATTGTAACGACTGGTGCGACTTGTACTGTTGGTATTTGTATTCGTAGTAGCCGTTCTTGTACTTTGATTGGTGTTGTAACGGCTTGTACGTCTTTGGTTAGTATTGTAACGATCCGGATTGCTAGGATCTGTAGCACTTGCTGTATTGCTACGAGTAGAAGAACTACTACGAGTGCTCACATTAGAAGAGCGTGTAGTAGGACGCACATTCACATAATTAGTTGCTTGAGGTGTAGAGCTAGCATACCAATTGTTATTATTATTCCAGTTGTTATTATTAGCAGCACACCACCCGTTATTGAAACCATTATTCCAACCTTGATTATAACCTATAGTATAAGGATTGTTGTAATACCCTGTATTATAAAAAGAATTATAGTAAGGATCATTATAAGGGTTGTAATAAGGATTGTTTGGTCGATAATAGTTAGGTTGATAAGTGTTCCAACCATTGTAAGCATAGTTATTGGTATAATATGGTGTAATATAAATACTAGAACCACCTGCATAAGGATCATAGTGATAACGATCTACATAACCATTGCTATAATAAGAAAATCCAGGATTAGGATTATGGAAACGACGAACTCTTGATGAATAAGCATAATCATAATCATCAATTACATACTCATCATCATAATATTGATTGTTGTCATTATTAGAATAATCAGTTTCTTCTATGTACTCTTCCCTAGGCTCTTCTTTTGGCGTTTTTTTCTCAACAACTTCTTCTGTACCATCAAAATAGATATCATCATATGTATTTTGAGCAGACGCAGCATTACTCCAAACTAGTAAGGCTGTGAACAATAAAAATGAGATAGATTTTTTCATAAATATAGTTTTTGCTAAAATCATGCCTTGAATCAAGGCTAATTTTCTAAATTTGTTCCTTTCCAAAAGAAGCTTTTAGACTTCTTCTTTCTATTATAACATAAATATAGTTCATTTAGATCAATAACTATGTTAAAAAATTAAGAGGTTTTGGGAACAATCCTGCTAAAGATGTTGTAGTATTACTTTCTTAAAAGGTGCATTAACTTCTTTAAAAGGAATTTATTGTATCATTTATATAGATTTTATCAAAAAATATACCAAATCAATTATGGCGAAGGAAATTACCTCACGGGAGGAAGATTATTCACAATGGTATTTAGATATTGTGAATAAAGCAGGTCTCGCCAGCAATTCTAAGGTAAGAGGCTGTATGGTCATTAAACCTTATGGATTTGCCATCTGGGAAAAGATGCGAGACGAATTGGACAGACGATTTAAGGAAACTGGACACCAAAATGCTTACTTCCCGCTACTGATACCTAAAAGCTTTTTGAGCAAGGAGGAAGATCATGTAGAGGGTTTTGCAAAAGAATGTGCAGTAGTCACCCACCACCGTCTGATGGCTAACCCGAATGGAAAAGGTGTAGTAGTAGATCCTGATGCTAAATTGGAGGAAGAGTTGATTATTCGCCCAACCTCTGAAACTATTATTTGGGATACTTATAGAGATTGGATCCAGTCTTATAGAGATTTACCATTATTGGTCAATCAGTGGGCTAATGTAATGCGTTGGGAAATGCGTACTCGTGCATTTTTGCGTACTGCTGAGTTTTTGTGGCAAGAAGGGCATACTGCTCATTCTACCAAAGAGGAAGCAGTAGAGGAGTCTCGTATGATTCTAGATTTGTATGCTGATTTTGCTGAAACATTCATGGCAATGCCAGTTTATAAAGGTGAAAAAACACCTCACGAACGTTTTGCCGGTGCTGATAATACGTATACTATAGAGGCATTGATGCAAGATGGTAAGGCTCTACAATCAGGTACTTCTCACTTCTTAGGACAAAATTTTGCTAAGGCATTTGATGTTAAGTTTTTGAATGAGAAGAATAAAGAGGAATATGTTTGGGCTACATCTTGGGGAGTTTCTACTCGTCTGATGGGGGCGTTGATTATGGCGCATTCTGATGATAGAGGCCTTGTGTTGCCTCCGAAATTGGCTCCAATCCAAGTGGTGATTGTGCCAGTACCAAAGCCAAATGATGCCATCAATGCAAAGGTTGATGAAATTATGGCTGCCTTAAAAGCTAAGGGCATTTCTGTCAAATATGATGATGACAAGAAAAAACGTCCTGGGTTTAAATATGCTGAATACGAAATGCGTGGTGTGCCAGTCCGTTTGGGCTTAGGTAAGCGCGATCTAGAGAATAATACTATAGAAGTTGCTCGTAGAGATAAGGAAAGAGATAATGGTGGCAAATATAGTATTGCATTAGATTCTGTAGTAGAGCATGTAGAACAGCTTTTGGAGGATATTCAGACTGGTTTGTACCAAAAAGCATTGAACTTCCGTAAAGAGAAAACTTATAAGGTGGATACTTGGGATGAGTTTGTAGATGTAATCGAAAACAAAGGTGGTTTTGCTTATGCACACTGGGATGGTACTACCGAAACTGAGTTAAAGATCAAAGAGCTGACTAAAGCAACTACTCGTTGTATACCTTTGGATGTCTTGTTTGGCGAAGAAGGTGAGGGCAAATGTATCCTAACAGGAGAGCCTTCTGCTAAGCGTGTATTGTTTGCTAAAGCATATTAAAGCTAATAGGTTTTTAGCTAATAAATAATAGATATTTATAGGGTAAATGCACTGTGTTGTATTTGCCCTATTTTTTTAGTTTAATAATGGATGGATATGAATAGATTCATAGGGTTTTTAGGGATGATTATATTGTTAACAAGTTGTGCTAAAACGAATACTACTATGGAGTCTAAATCACTTAATTCTAGTCCTGTCACAGTTATGCAAGCTATATTCAAGGCAGCTCAAACAGGAAAAGTTGATCAGTTGCCAAGCCTTTTGCCACCTAAAGAATTGGGTGAATGCAATGGGGATTGTAAGGCTATTTGTAATCCTGGAAATGAAAGTATGCGTAAAGAATTGGCTCACAATTATACTACTGTAGAGCAGTTTAAAGAATATTTTGCAAAGGCCAAAATTGTAGGAGAACCTAGAATAGAAGGCAACAAGGCTCATGTTGATTTCTTGTTTGGGAAAGATGGTACACGAAAAGAAATAAAGACAATAAATCTTCAAAAACTAAAAGGAAAGTGGTATTTGGAGAGTTTTTAGGCAAAAAATAAGTGAGTAGTATCAAACTACTCACTTATTTTTTTAGATCTTATTGTATAATCAACTTACCTGTATGAATTAACTGCTGATTTCCCTTGAGTTGGTATATATAAATACCTTGTGGTAACTGGTTTCTTTGTATTAGAATACTATTCTCTGTAGTCTGATATTGCATAACTTCTTTACCTGTAATATCATAAATAGATAATTCCAACCCTTCATAATTTCCACCTTCTATCTCTAATGTTGTTTGCTCCTTGAAAGGATTAGGATAAACTTTGACTTCTATTATATTTTCTACAGCCTCTTTAGTTGATGTAATAACCCCACCTCCTGTTATATTCATAGGGATACAGTTATCACAAATAGTATGAAAAGCTGTATTGGTAATGACAGGCTCATTATAGTCAAAATAAATAGCAGCACTATTTTCTATCCGAGTGTAGTTGGCTAAGTTGGGCTTCTGTTTGATGCTAAACTGTACAAAACCATGAGAAGCTGCTTCATTAACATTGCTGTCTGGCAAATAAATAGGATCAAAAATAATACGCAATATATTTAGATTGCTAGTATTGGGTATAAATTCCCAAGTAAAAGGGTGACTAGAAACACCCATTTCTAAGCTGCTCACATCCAATTTGGAAGATAAGGTGTCTACAATATTAATAAAAATAGCAGTATCTGTACCTGTATTCTGAAAGCGGATTTTATAGTCTATATTGGTATTGGGTAGCAAATAATGATCAGTGCCTAAACCTATTGGGCTAGCTTGCTTGTCGTTTGGGTCATAGCTGCCAACGGTGGCTTGGCAATCTGTGGCTATAAAAGGGGAGCTGTTGCTTGGCAAAAATGTAGGAATGCTGTTATTAGTAGCAGGATTGCAAATTACCTGCTGCGATACTTGAAAGTATTCACTAAAGTTAGGGTCTATAAGTAGTTGATAAGTACTAGCATTTCCGCTAGTTGGGTATAATATAGTTATCAGTTGACCTGCATTAAGCCAAATAGAACCGGTATCTACTATAGTAGTATCTTCTAATATCCAATATGGAACAGTTTGAGGCAATGCATCACCTACATTAAATACTGTAAACAATATGGTATCTACTAAACAACTGTCTTCTATCTGAAGGCTAGGAATATAAGGAGTGCAAGTGCTATCTGGATAAATATGAGCTTCTGTGCAATGTATTTGTCCCAAAGCATTAGTACAATTTACGGTTACATTAATAACAAAACTACCACATTGGCCTACAGCTAAGTTACCTACATTAAAACGATATTTATTACCTACTTGGCTTTGTAAAGAGAGTGTACTACTGTTGTAGGTTAGGTAATTATCTAGTTCTACTTCTACATAAGCATTTGTGGCTGCAAGGGTACCTGTATTACAATAATTGACATAATAAAGAGAATTGAAACAGCGTCTTAATCGAGGTGTAGTGATTTCTACCTCTAGATGTGGACATTGAATTATATCTTGTAGAGCAAAATCGGCTTGTTGGATAGTATAGTTTGTATCTACAGTTAGTTGTTGAGAACTTGGGCAGGATACAAAATAAGGACTTGGTGGAATAGCTGATATGGTATAGTTACCTGTGTCTAAATAAGCTGTGTATAGCCCGTTAGTGTCAGCTGATACATAAATGCTAGTACTATCTTTTTCGAATTGTATAATGGTACCATTTAGGTGTTGTTCGGTACTGTTGACTACACAGTTGTAGTTAGTGTCCCAAGCAATAAAACCCTCAACAGCTTTGGAAGGACAACCTTGAGTGTAGGATGCAGATGGGTCTTTGGTCCATAATGTACTGTTATTAGCTGCTTGTAGGTCGGCCACACATATTTGCAAAAAAGGAGTGTTTCTAGAACAGCTCAAAAGAGCTAAAGAAGTAATCCATCTTAAATCTAAATGAGCTAACTGATTGTTCTCACAATTAAAAGAGTTTAAATTTGCAGAACTGCTTAGATCTAAGGCTGTTAATTGATTGTCTCGGCAATCGGAGGACATTAAGTTAGTACAGTTACTTATATCTAATGTAGTCAATTGATTGGAGTAGCAAAGTAGAGATATTAGATTAGTAGCATTGCTTAGATCTATGGTGCTTATAGCCAAGGCGGGTTAGGTTAGATAAAATCCAGCATCTTTGTGAAAGAAGAAATTATAGACTAAATCAGGTTGTTTTTTTAGCCACTCATAACTTCTGCTAACTTCATTTTTCAATTCTTTCACTTTATAAAATAGTCTATTAGCCAATAAATTCTTTTTGATATAACCATGAGCCTGCTCACTAACATTCAGTTCAGGGCTATGACTAGGCAACATTGCTAAATGAATTCTTCCCTTAGCTTCTGTTCGTAAAAAGGCTTTAACCTCTTGTGACTTATGCTGCATTGCTCCATCCCATATAATAAGGAGTTTCCACCTGCGAAAACGATACAATAAATCTCTTAGAAAATCTACAATATCTATCCCTGAAAGTGTTCCTGATTTAATCTTGTAATACAAACCACCATTTTCTGTCACAAAGCTTATTGCCTGTATTCCACCTCTAGAATAACCATGACGAAGAACAGGACGTTTACCTTTAGGACTATATGTTCTGCAGACATAAGGACAATAAGAAAATGCAGATTCATCCAAATAAGCAATCACTCGACCTTCTTCAAGTGCTTTTGCTTTTAACTTGGGTAGTCGTTCTTCTTTCCATTCCCTCACTTTTTCTGGATTTTGGTGATAACTTTTTTTTGTGGCTTCTGTAAACTAAAACCTATTGATTTGAGTACATCTCCTACTGATCGCTCTTTATAGCTTACTCCAAACTCGTTTTCAATCAAAACCCCTACACGAACTCTTGTCCAAAAATCGCCTTCAAATCCATAATCCTCCGCTGTTTTAGTAACTAACAATTTTGAAAGATTTTCCTTTTGACTAGCACTCAGAAAACCTTTACTCCCTCCCATTTTGGGCAATTCCAAAGAGGATTCTCCTTTTATCTTATAGGCCGTTAACCATTGACTTACTGTGCTTTGACCTACTCCAAGCACCTCAGCTATGAATGTTTGTTTCATCCCTTTTGCTAGCAGTGCTATTGCTCGTTTACGCAATACTAGATACTCTTCTATTTTACTCCCTTTTTT
>JAAEPD010000069.1 GCA_024222455.1 Aureispira sp. | reverse complement strand
GTTTTGAGTAGTTTGCCCACCAGTCCAGTTATAGTTTAGTGTGCCAGTACCACCAGTAGCGGTAATATTTACAGCACCATCATTTCCACCATTACAAGAAGTAGCATCAATACTATCTAAAGCAACAGTAATTACAGTAGGTTCATTCACTACATGAGGACCAGAGGTTGTAGAACAACCGTTAGCATCAGTTACTGTGACTATATAACTACTAGCAGTAAGGCCAGTAGCATTTTGAGTAGTTTGCCCACCAGTCCAGTTATAGTTTAGGGTGCCAGTACCACCTGTTGTTGTAATATTCACAGCACCATCATTCCCACCATTACAAGATATAGCATCAATACTATCTAAAGCAACAGTAATTGCAGTAGGCTCATTCACTACATGAGGACCAGAGGTTGTAGAACAACCATTGGCATCAGTTACCGTAACAGTATAGCTACTAGCAGTAAGACCAGTAGCGTTTTGAGTAGTTTGCCCACCCGTCCAGTTATAGTTTAGTGTGCTAGTACCACCAGTAGCTGTAATATTCACAGCACCATCATTCCCACCATTACAAGAGGTTGCATCAATGCTATCTAATGTAACCGTAATTGCAGTAGGTTCAGTGACAACATGAGGCCCAAAAATTGTAGAGCAGCCAGCACCATCACTTATTGTTACAGTATAGCTACTAGCAGTAAGACCAGTAGCATCTTGAGTAGTTTGGCCACCTGTCCAAATGTAAGAAAGAGATCCTACACCACCTGTAGTTGAAATATTCACAGCACCATCATTTCCACCATTACAAGAAGTTGCATCAATACTATCTAAGCTAGCAATAACAGAAGAACGTTCTGAAACTGTGTGTGGGCCAGAAGTCATGGAGCAACCATTAGCATCACTCACAGTCACTGTATAGTTACCAGCAATAAGTCCAGTAGCGTTTTGAGTAGTTTGGCCACCTGTCCAGTTATAGTTTAGTGTGCCAGTGCCACCAGTTGCCGTAATGTTTACAGCACCATCAGTTCCTCCATTACAAGAAGCACTATCAATACTATTTAAAGTAATATTTAAAGCAGGAGGATTGTTGAGTGTAATAGAGTTTGTAGCTGTACATACAGTAGAAGAACCACCAGTAGAGGTTGTGCTCATAACTACAATATTGTCAACCGCAAAAGAAGGATCATCACCAATGTTATCTGCATTGTTAGTCCAGTTAAATGCAATTTGGAGATTAGGATTGTTGTCACAACTAGCAGGTAGTGCATATAGACGATGCTCCCAAAAACCTTGTCCCGCAAAAATATCTGTACAAGGAACGGTTCCTCCTAGAATAGAGCAGCATGAGGACTTAAGTGTATTGGCTAACGGCACTACTTGCCATCCACCTCCTAAACCATCATTGTATAAAAGAGAAGCATTGTCTAGTAAACCATCACCAGAACCAATAAAATCAAATTCAACTGTAATGCCAGTATATCCAACAGTAGAGAAGGAAGGTGATTCAGATCTATAGTTACTTTCTACAGCAGCATTGTATGCAGCTCCTGTAGCCCCTCCTGCTGAACAAAATGCTCCTGATTGGCAAGTTACATGCATTGTTTTATTACCATTGCTAGCTATACCACAAGTATTAGGTGCTACTCCTCCTTCAAAATCAGTAATAGACCATATATTATTGGTTGCAGGACTAGGGTTAGAACCAGATGATTGATTAATTGCCCAAGTCTGTATGGCTGCATCAAAATCTTCAGAATATAGCAATACAGGTCCACCGCTACCGCCACTGCCAGTACTAACTGTATCAGTGATTGTAAGTGTATATGTTCCAGCCACAAGGCCACAGATACTATCTACACTAGAGCCATTGGACCAACTATATCCGTAGTTTCCAAGACCACCAGTAACAGTAGCGCCAATACAACCTGTAGCATCACCATTACAAGCAGGGTCAATAGGATTTAAATTGATTACAATAGGAGTAGGAGCAGAGATGGTTGTAGATGTTGTCGTAGTACAACCATTAGCATCCGTTACTGTAACTGTATAAGATCCATCAGGAAGACCACTAACATCTTCGGTAGTAGTACCCTCTGACCATATATAAGTATAATTAGGAGTACCTCCTGATGTTGTAGCATAAATGGCACCATCAGCTGTTCCGATACAACTTATATCATCTGTACTGTCAATAGCAACAGCAGCATTTTTAGTTGGTTGAGATACTGTATGAGGTCCAGATGTAATAGTACATCCAACTCCATCTGTAATTGTAACTGTATAGTCACCAATTGGAAGACCAGTAATATCTTCAGTTGTTCCTCCATTAGACCAATTGTAAGTTAGGGTAGGAGGGCCACCAGTAACTGTAATATGAACTGCACCATTACTTTCACCAAAGCAACGTACAGAAGGTATACTATCTAGTGTAGCCACAAGTGCACAAGGTAATGTAGTACAACTGACAGATCCTTGCGCTCCAGGTGAACAGTTGGTACCTAAGTTATCATTTCCTCTAACTAGTATATTTACCGTTTGGTTAGGTGATAAACTATTAAGTGTAGCTGTTAAGTTGGTGCCAGCATTAATCCATGTTGCACCACCATCTATGCTATATTCATAAAACCCACCTGCAGGTAAGGCTAAACTTGTCCAGTTGAATTGTATAGATGTTTGAGTAGCTGTACCACAAGTCACTACTGGTGCAGGTAAAGACCCTGTAATATCTACAAAAATAGAGTCTGTAAATGTACAAGCACCATTGGTAATATCAACTATATAGGTAGTAGGTGCTGTAGGATTAGCTATAGGGTTAGAAAGAGTAGGGTCATTAAGTGTAGCAGATGGTGTCCAAGAATAATTGATACTTGCATTTCCTGGTGTAACTATAGGAGAAAATTGGATTGCTTGATTAGGTAATAGTGGAACATTAAGTTGATTCACACCAGGACTAATAGCTAATGTGCCATTCGCATTTTCCATACCCATAGTTAATGTACTGGATGCATTTGGTCTTACATCTGTTGCATGAATTTCAACTACATTGGTTGTTTCATATAAGATGATTTGGACAGTAACCCTGTCTGTATTTAAGAATCCATCATAGTCAAATGTTGGGACATCTGTATAGTTAACAATAAGTCGTCGGTTAGGAGCTGTTCCTAAAGTGAAAAAGTCTACAGTACCTGGTGTAAAAGCAAAAATATTACCTAGGTCTAAATCTGTCCAAGCGCCTGCAATTAAATTGTTAGGAGTAGTTGGATCTGGGATTAGTTGTGTGTTCCACGATGTAGTTCCTGTGTAATTGGTAAATGTGATATAGCCATTAGCATGGATATGAAACTGATTATAGGTATTACAGTAAAAATTAAAGTCGAATCCGATAGGTAGTGCTGCTGTAATTCCTTCATCTAAATCAGTAAAAGGAGGAAGTGTACCTATTCCAGGAACTGGAGCATGAGGTATTAACACTCCACTATAATCATCACAGGCTATAGTAGAAACAGTACCAATAGTATCTGTCAATATCGCTTGTAAGTTACTAGGATCTCCTGCACAAACGGGATTAGGTGCTGCACTCATAGTAATATCAATATCATAGAAAAATAGTTCTATGGTATCCAACTGTGTACAAGTTCCATAATTATATTCTAGTTGGAAACTCATAGAGTCACCAGCTGCAGCTCCTGTAGGAGTAAATGTAGGATTAAAAACTGTATTGTTTGGATTGATAGTAGCTCCAGGGCCACTGAGTTGTGTCCAAGAGTAAGTACTAGTTCCTCCATTAGTTGGTAAAAATACATCTGCTATAACTTGATAATCTTGCCCTGAACAGATTGTATCACGTTCTGGAATATCTCCGATACCAGGTACTATAACTGTGATAGGGTAAGTATCAAAACAGGCACTCCCAGGGCCAATGTTGAGTGTGCTCAAGTTGAATTGATGTAGACCTATATCACTATCTGTTACAAATATTTCTACAATGTATTCCATTGAATCAAATAATGGTGCATTAGGATAGAATGGACCATATATATTATATTGAGAAGCATTAAAAGCATTTCCAATAGTAATTGCATTTGCATTGATTCCTAATGAATCAACTATTTGATCGGCACCAAAAGCAATGGTAAAAGAAAGTGTATCGTTAGGACAAACTCTAAATTCTGCAGCATTGCCACTAGTATCTACCATTACACCACTATTAGAGGCAATTGGTGTTTCAGAGAAAGTAGGTTCAATGTCGCAAGGACAAACAATAGTACCTGTACCTGTATTAGGTGTACTAAAAATACCTGTAGCCGAACCAGAATAGTTGGTCACCATCATAATGTAGACCTCACCTGCTTGAGCATTGGCAATATTAACAGTTTCAAATGCTTGAGGATCATAACTACAGTCAATTACATTACCATTAGCACCTCCTGTACCCATGCTTCCACAGGCTGCTTCAGCAGCTAAGAGATCGGTAAAAGGACCCCAAAGAATAAAATCAACATCAACTGCTGCTGAGTTTTGAAGGTCGAATTGGATAGTTCCTGATTGTCCAATAGTAATATTAAAAAATACGGGATCTGGTTGAGATAAGAGGCAATCATAATTATTGCCTGCTGGTGCACTTGCTCCCGTTGTTCCTGCTGGATAGGGTGTAATATCATCACAAAGTGCTGTGGATGTTTCACAAGTTAAACCTTGTGCGGAAGTTTGGACATTGCTTAGTAAAACTAATAGTCCTATTAAAACTATAAAATGTGTATAGCTTTTCATATCAGATAGGTTATTTATAATAAATATAAGGGATTATTCTATTTTTGTTTCTTTGATGGGTGCTGTTCTTTCAGCTCTTCAACTTTTTGTTTTAGAGCTAAAATTTCTTTGTCAGTAACAACTAATGCCTTTTCGCATTTTCTGATATAGGCAGGATCTGCATTAGGATCCTTTTGTTGTTGAGCTAATGTTTCAACAATCCGTTTGCGTTGTTTTTGTAGTGCTTGCATTTGATTGCTAGCAGTATTGTTGCAACTAGGTTTGTCTGAATGTTTTAAAGTGCTGCCTTCCGTTTTAGTATTATTAGGCGTTTTAGAAGGGAGCTGAACTTTGTATTTATCAGACATCTTTTCTTCCAAAGAAAGATTTTTTTGGCTAAAAGCCAATACAGGAGTAAGAAAGATTACTAGAGAAAGTAATAGTTTAAGCATAACAAATAGTAGGTTGAAAAAAGAGTTTTGAGATATGTTTACATATGTTTACAAATATAGGATAAATTATTGTTAATTAAGGATAAGCTTAATGTTGAATTTTGACAAAAAAAACGAATATATTAGTCTTTGAGAGAGGTTTAATGATTATAAAGACGATATTAAATGTACTTTAGTTAAAACATTATTAAAGAACTGTTATATTTTTTTGGCTAAATTTTTACATTTGTAAAGGCTCAGTATTCTCCAATACAAAAGATGAGCATATTTAATTTATTAATACAATACTAATTCAAACCCTACATGGACATACTTAGAGGTATATTAGGTATAGCTGTTTTATTAGGCATACTATTCCTATTTAGTGCTAACAAAAAGCGTATTGATTGGAAGTTGGTCGGTATGGCATTGGGCGTTCAAGTCATATTGGGACTATCTATTCTAAAAATAGATGCTGTCCGAAATGTATTTGATTTTATATCTAGCTTTTTTGTAGCTGTTATTGGGTTTACTAAAGCCGGTTCAGATCTAGTTTTTGGAGGAATGATGGATACAGGGACTGTGGGGTACATATTTGCAGTGCAGGTATTGCCTACTATTATTTTCTTTTCTGCGCTTTCGGCAGTACTCTATTACTTGGGGATTTTGCAGCGTATTATTTATGGAATGGCTTTCTTGATGACAAAGGTTATGCGTTTAACAGGTGCAGAGAGTTTAGCTGCAGCGGCTAACGTTTTTATAGGCCAAACAGAAGCGCCTTTAATCATTAAGCCTTATTTAGATAGAATGTCTAAATCTGAGCTGTTGTGTTTAATGGTAGGAGGTATGGCAACTATTGCAGGAGGTGTACTCGCTGCGTATATTGGCTTTTTGGGAGGAGATAGTCCTGAGGCGCAACAAGAGTTTGCAACACATCTACTGACAGCTTCTATTATGTCTGCACCAGCAGCTATTTTGGCAGCTAAGATGTTGTATCCTGAAGATAATGAGGAAATTAATCGATCTATGGAGGTGCCTAAAGATCAAATAGCTGATAACTTGTTGGATGCGATCTCTAGAGGTACTACAGATGGCCTGAAGTTGGCTGTAAATGTAGGCGCAATGTTGATTGTATTTACAGCATTGATGGCTATGCTCAATAGCATGTGTAGTTCTACTTTGGGCGCTTGGATTTCTTGGACTAGTGATACTGGTCAAATTGTTACTTTAAATGATTATGTAACTGAATTGACAGGAGGTCGTTTTGCTGGCTTTAACTTAGAATACTTATTAGGTATATTTATGTCACCAATAGCTTGGGTACTAGGGACTCCAACTCAAGATATGTTGATTATGGGGCAGTTGTTGGGTAAAAAAACGATCCTTAATGAGTTTGTAGCTTATGCAGATATTCCTAGTGTACAACACTTATTAACAGAAAAATCTAAGATTATAGCAACTTATGCACTTTGTGGTTTTGCTAACTTTGCTTCTATTGGTATTCAATTAGGCGGAATTGGTGCTATTGCTCCTAATAGACGTAAAGAGCTTTCTGAGTTTGGTATCAAAGCTTTGATTGGTGGTACTATTGCTTGTTTCTTGACTGCTACTATTGCAGGTATGATGGTAGGTTAATATAAAATATAAAACTAGTTCGTTATTATTGTTAGTCTGTGCATTTTTAACTTTATCAAGCTAAAAATAGCAATTAGTTAGAAAAACTTCATGGACTAATAATTGACTAATCAATTGAAAATCTAAATAGAAACACCTCCTATATTTTAGGGGGTGTTTTTGTTTGTTCTAAGAATTAGTTATATGTTTGTGCTGCTTTTGGCCAAATTGGCAGAAATATAATTATTAAAACACTATAAGAAACTGATTATGAAGGCATATTTGTTTCCTGGACAAGGCGCCCAATTTGAAGGAATGGGTAAGGATTTGTATGATGAACATGCAATCGCTCGTGAACTTTTTGAGCAGGCTAATGAAATTTTAGGTTTCGATTTAGCTAAGGTAATGTTTGAGGGGAGTGCAGAAGATTTGCGCCAAACAAAGATTACACAACCTGCTATCTTTTTGCATTCAGCAATCACAGCTAGAGTGAAAATGGATGAAAATGACAAACCTGATGCTGTAGCAGGACACTCTTTAGGAGAATTTTCTGCTTTGGTAGCTTGTGGAGCTTTAGATTTTAAGGATGCTTTGCAGTTGGTTTATCAGCGTGCATTGGCTATGCAAGCAGCTTGTGAGGCAACAGAAGGAACAATGGTTGCAGTATTGGCTAGAGATATGGAAATAGTGGAGCAAACTTGTGCTGCTATTACTGATGCTGTAGTAGTACCTGCTAACTATAATACACCAACACAATTGGTTATTTCTGGTTCTGAAGATGGGATTGCAAAAGCAAGTGAAGCTCTAGAAGGTAAAGTACTTAAGTTGGTTCCTTTGAGCGTAGGAGGTGCATTTCACTCTCCATTGATGCAGAGTGCTCAAGAAAAGTTGAAGGCAGCTATTGAGCAAACTAACTTTAAGACGCCATTTTGTCCAATTTATCAAAATGTAGATGCTCAAGCAACTACTGATGTAGCTACAATCAAGCAAAATTTAATCAATCAATTGACAGGTGCTGTGCGTTGGAGCCAATCTGTACAGAATATGGTAGGAGATGGTTTTGAACATTTTGTAGAAGTAGGTGGAAAAGGGAAGGTGCTTCTTGGAATGGTAAAGAAAATACATAGAAAAGCAGCAATGGAAATGCTTTAGGAGATATTAACCAAATAAGTAATAGAAAAATAGCGAGTAGTTTTTGAACTACTCGCTATTTTTTTTATTTGTTAGTCGTCTATATCGTCTGGTATCTCTGTTGCATCATGTGTATCGTCATCAGGAGCTATGTCATCTAATTTTCGGATACTCTTTTCATCACAACCTTCAGGCATTTCATCCATTAACCACAAACGAACTCCAGTTCCCATACTGGCAAATTCTCCTGGTGCAGGTGTTTGTTTCCAGACATAAGCCATTGTTGTGTCTATAATTCCTTTTTCTACATATACATCACCTAAGTTAAACTGGTTGGTTTTTACAGCAAATTCTGCCTCTCCGTACTGAGTGCAAACTAAGTCTGGGACACGTTTTGGTGCTGCATCCATTCCTTCATAAAGCACTAGGTTGATAGGTGTGCAATAAGGGACATATTTGTCCTCTGGTTTTTCTTCGTTAGGGCCTCTTTCTTCAAAGATAAGGCGATTGCCTAAACTTACTTTTGCAATAGTGTTGGCTGCTTTTCCTGAGATATAATCCAACTTGCCAATTTTGAGATGCATTCCCTTTAGTTTACGTTGTACGAATTTTAAGGGTTGCCCAATAAGATCATCATATTTAATAGTAGATCCACAAGGGATTTGACGAGTGATAGTCAAATAGATTTTCCTACTCTCCTTTACTCTAGAATTTGGTTTAGGGTGTTGTTCCTTTATGAGGCCACCTATTAGGTTTTTTTCGCAATCCATACAGATAGAATCCGAAATTACAAAGTTTAGATCACGGTTCTTGAGCAGTTTTTCGGCTTCTGAGACACTAAGATTTATCAAGCTAGGAACTTCTATAGATTCTCCATGTAGTGTATACCAACCCAATCCCCAAAAGAGTGTAACTAGGAATAATCCTCCACTAACAATCATAATCATCAAGTTCTTGAAGAAAATTTTGCTGGTAAAGAAGTAAAATACCTCCTTGAAAAAACTTTTTATTTTTTGTGTAAATGTTGACATGTATTATAAATTTTGGCTCAAGATACTGCTTTCCATCTTTTATTCGATATAAATTTAAGAAGAGATTTAAAAACTAAAAGTTAAAATAAAAAAGTGGTTCGTAATGTTTAGTTTAAAAGTGACGAAACTTTTGAGCACTAAACAAAATACGAACCATGAACAAGTTAGTAATAAAT
>JAAEPD010000068.1 GCA_024222455.1 Aureispira sp. | reverse complement strand
AGGTAATAATCATTACCAATGAAACGACAATCAGCTAACATAAAGGGATAAAAACCACCTTCTGTTTCTGAAAAATCCGATTCAGGATCAAAACTATTTTCTGTTTGAGAATTACCTGTTTTAAGCATATTTCTCAATCCTGTAGCTTCATCGGCAACCCATCCAAACCAAGCAGGTTGGGTAGTATCTGCATAGATTAACTCAGAACCTACATAACCTGTTTCATTGTTCATACCAGGTAATGCTGCATCTTCTACGGTAACAGAGATACCTAAATCTGGAATATATTGCTCATATAACTGATCAATAGTTTGGAAAGAAGTCCAAATCTCGCTAGGATCATTTACATCTGCTAATACCCAATAAATAGAATCGCTCATATGTACAACAGAATCTGGAGCTAATGGCGTATATGTAACCGTACTACCACTAATGGTATCTGCTTTCCAAGTATATTGATTATCACAAACAAATAAACGAAAAGTACCTTGAGGTACACGTAATGGGTCAACCACTTTAACAGAAATAGGTGCACGTCCAGCTAGGTAATCAATCTGACCAGTAGATCCACCTGCAAAGATGCGACCTTCTACTTCTTCACGATTAGCAATTTCTAGGAAATTGCCACCACCAGTACCACGACCATCCAAACGGCTAATGCCAGGTTGGTCACCATAAGTAGCGTTAGTTACTAAACCACCGTATTCAGAATCTGTTTTACGAGGAATACCTGTATAAATTCTAAAGTTTCGACGCCCTTGTAAATAAGGTTTGTCTTGTCCTGCCTCAGAACCATCCGCAGTTGGGTCAAAGGCTTTGTATTCGTTGTGTGCATAAGCAACTACACAGAAATAGTAAGGTTTATGGTTAACTAAATCTTTTTCGCCAGCAGCAAATTGATCTTCTAAGATACGGAAGGTATGTTTCAAGCCTTTATTTTCGCCTTCTACCATTACTGTTGGAATAGCTACTGCAATTGATTCGTCTTCAAACTCTTCCCAGTTGATAATAGTTCCTACACTATCCTTAACATCACATTGATAGATCAATCTAGCTTTTTCTTCATCTTCCAAATCGGTTACAGAGATATTAGGATCATTTACTTGATAGACTTTGTATCCTTGAAAGTTGTAAGTAGTATCTAATGGTGAATAAGGTCTTAGCTCACCTGGAGACTCTTCATATCCTAAACGGAAGTTATTTTGAGCAGAAGTATATCCAAGATTAAGAATTAGTTCATTTTCTAATTCTACCACATCAATATAAGGTGCATCAGGTCCATCTGTTATTTTGAAACAGTTGTCAAAAAGGTTTTGAGCTAATTGGTCTGCTTCTACCAATTGTTTAAGACTAGGACATGGATAATCTGGAATTTCAGGTACCCAAACTACTCCTGAGATCATTTCATTGGTTGCACCTGGTTTCAAGACAGAAGGTCCTGATGTGTGCATAAAGCGTTGATCTAGACCCGAAAGAGGCTGACTACACATAGACCAAGCTCCAGCAGTTTGATCGTCAGGCCAAGATGGGAATACATAGGGAGTAGAAGGGTCTGTACTTCCTACATTATAACCATTGTTACCTTGTGTAATAGCTGTTCCATCAGGCCAAAACCCAGAAATCAAACGATAATAACCAATCGCACTACTAGGCGCTCCAATATTACCACCTGTTACATGATATTGGAAACTAGATAATCCAATTTGATTACCAGCTGAATCGATAGGTCCTCTAAAATAATCTACTCCTAAAGCTGGTATTTGACTAGCTCCATAACCATTTCCACCACCAGTACCACAAGGGTTGTCATCAACACCATCTGCATTATATACATACCCCATACCTGTAATGGTATCACAACCAATATAGTCATCTTGGAAACAACCTAAATCTGGGTCAGACCATAACGAGAAATAAGTATCTGATAAGGTCAATGCATTTCTATTCAACAATTTGTAGCGATAGAAGGTCATATTATTGATGGCATCTGTACTACGATAACCAAAGGCTGTTACCTGAATTTCCATTTTCATGGGCTCTCCATTAGATTGTCCATGGACATCACCATTATCATTATACACCCACCAAACCATTTGGTCAGCATAGACTGGTGCTACATAATCTTTACCACAAGGCTCAGAAAATTTATCTTTAGGGCCCACTTCAATAATAGGATGATCGCCATCCCATGGATCATAGACGCCATCTCCATTGTAATCGATAAATGGGGCTAAATCTTGATCAGGCAATTCCCAACCAAAAATACCAGCAAAGTGAGGATTTCCTCTAGCAGGCCAACTTAATAAGGTTTTAGCAGGTTTTACATCAACTTTACCATCTTCCAAAAGATCACCACGAAGAGTAGTGATATCATCACCATATACAGTGAAATGTCTATCCCACTTTTCACAATCGGATTTCTCTACAGTACCTGTAGTAGGATTTAGTGGACCTGTCCAATAGTCATTACCCGAACCACGATAAGTTTGAGCAGCCAAGATAAGGTTACCTCCATCATCATAAGCTCCTAGCCATATTGCACTAGCAAACAAAGAGGATATTTCTTGTTCTCCAGAAGCAGGATCTACATTAGGCACAATATACTGAGCAGTACCAGCACCATCCCACCACATATCACCACCTGCTCGCAAACGTGCACGAACATTATTGATATTAAGCTCTGTAAAAGCTTTAGACTCTATACAAGCTGACCGATAGGCTGCTCGTTTATTAGGAGCTGGTTGGTTTCCTATTTCTGGAGCATCTTCATTGATGAACTTTTTTTGGGCAAAACTAGAGTTTGCTAATAACAAACAGCTCAATAGCAGCCAAAGGTAATGTTGTTTCCTCATCTCTTAACAGGTATTTATTATAATAATCTAGTGAAATAGTATCCACTGCGTTGTATCGTAAAAGTCCACAAAACTAAGCATAAAAAATAGGATTATAAAGTCGAATTTGAGCTCCTCTTAATTAAGGGCTTGATAGTGATTTGGGTTTCCAATAAAAAATGGCCCTTTTTTCACTATTCTCGGCTTCTTATAGTCCTTTTTAAAGAAAGGAGAAACCGTAGTTCCTCCTTCTTTTTGTATGAAAACCCAAAACACATTTTTTCGAAAATGTTAGAAGAAACAACGCATTCCTAATACGATTCTTCTAGGTCTAGAGATATTGAATGGATTTTCCATTCTCAAGTTGTACAATGTTTGGTAAGCTTCTGGCTGCGTACTTGCAAAACCAGGACCAGCACTACCACTATGCGTAAGGAATCCATCGTCTATAGGAGATCCTGTAGCAGCATATACATTCATAATATTTTGAGTGTTTAGCAAATTTTGAATACGTAAAAACACATTAAGATTGAAAGGTGTTTTAGATTTTTTGCCAATCACAATATTTCTATCTACTTGCATATCTATACGAACATTCCATGGCATACGAGCACCATTTACGCTACCTTCTGTAAGTCTATTAGGGAAAGATGTACCAATCCCTCCTGGAATTTGTTTGGCAGTATAAGGTGTTCCTGAACTAGCATTTACAATCATATTTATGCCTGTATTCTCTAATAGGTCAACTTTACCAATTTTAGGGCCATTGTATTTGTCTCCACTTTTGTAGCGATAATCTATCATTAGTTTTAAGGTATGACGTTGATCTGATTCTAGTGGGAATATGTAATTCAACTCTTTATCATAAGCCAATCCTCCAGAAGAGGTTGGGTTAGAACCTGTACCTTCTGCAAATGCTAGAGTGTAGTTAGCTAACATACGAAGGTTGTTTTTTGCTAACATATTATATTCTAACTTAAAAGATTTGATAGTTGCAAAATCATCATTACCAAAAGTGGTATAAGTCATAGGATAAGCCATAACATATTGCTTCATTTGTATCAAGTCTCTTTGTTCCTTATATAAGAAAGACAGTTTTAAGCTAGAACGGTCTGTTACTTTTTGTTGAAAACCAACCTCATAGTTGACAGTACGTTGAGATTTTAGATTAGGGTTGCCAATCAAATTTCCGTCAGCTACTGTTTCTCTAAAGTTATAATAAGTAAGGGGTGTAGCAAAGTTTCCAGCTGTAGGACGTTGAGCCAAGACATCATAAGTCGCATAAAAGTTAGCATCTTCAGAAATAGGAAAAGAAAACACCAAACGTGGCATAATTACTAAAGTTGGTTTATAGTCTCTAAATGCTGCATCAGGATCATAATTTTGACCTTGAGGATCAATCTCAGAGGTAGTAAAACCTTTTAATGCAGGAAATACTGTAGAACCTAATTCTCCTGGATTATTGACAGGCACTCCATTAGAGTTGAACCATTGATCTCCATCTCTATATCCTACAACTGCTGCATCTTCGCTATTTCCGTTTACATAGACAGCAAAATCATCTTGAATATTGCTAGGACGTTTGTACTCGTTGTTGTTGCCTGCGTTGTAAGGTGATGCTGAGTTTTCGAACTCTGAAGCATTGTAATAACCTGTTACAGAATATGGATCTTTTAGTACCTTAGTATTTGCATCATAATGATCTAAACGAACTCCAACACGAGCAACAATATCCTTAAAAGTAAATTGATTTTGGATATAACCAGCTAGATAAATAGGTTTGTTAGGTGCTACTGGACGAGTTTTTCTGCCTTGCTCATCCGTTTGAGAAAAGAAGTCATTGAACTGTGTACTTGTGCTCAATGGTTTGCCCAAATAGTCATAGCCAACATAGTTTAATGGTGCTCCACGACCACCAACTAGGGTAGTAGCTTCAAACATATCTAAAGATAGTTGATCTGGTGTTAGTTCATGTACATTTATCCAATCTCCTTTTTCTTTGCCTAGTTTTTCACGAAGCTTGCTGCCAAAAGTTGACATACTTACTTCTTTCCCTTCATTATCATTACGAATAAGTGCCTCGTACAAGTCATAGCTACGATCAGAAATAGGGTCGTAATATTGCTCACCAGTTGCTTTGCTCCGATCAGCTGCATTCGAAATATGAGAATTGCTGTGTTTGTTTGCTAAATCCCAAAGGCTGAAAGGACTCAAGGAATAAGAGCGTTCAATACGCTGCTCAAATTCACCACCAATCAGTATTTGATGACGCATAGGATCACCAGATTTTTGGTTGAATACCAAATCAAAATTTACATTAGCCTTAGCTCTGAGTTGATTGGTATTGTTCTTACTAAAAGAACTTTGGTTGATATGTGCATTGTTGTACAAGCCAAATACATCATCACGATTTCCCGTGAAACGACCATTGATGACTTCCATTTGTTCTATAGTAGTAGCATAATCAACAGCATTAGTTACGTCGTTACCTGCTGTAGCAATCAGTTGGTTGTAAGCAGCTAAGCCAGGATTAATGTCATTGTTAGCTTCAAATCCATCAAAAGAGGTATAAAAAGAATGATGTCCTTCTGCAACCTCAAATCCTAAGGTATCACCACCAGTATTGAGTGTCCAAAGTGTATCTACAATATCTGTAACAGGACGACGATTTCTATAGAATTTGCCTACATAGCCATATTCCCAAAAGCGATCTTGATAACGTGGATCTTCTACCTTACTATTGGTCTGAGAATAGCTCAAACGCAGGTCATAGCTTAGGTTTTGGAGCAACATAGTACTCTTTTTTAATATGTCTTTTTCCTCTTCCTCTGCATTTGGAACAGTAGAGCTTATGGTATGACGTACTCTACCTAATATTCTAAAGTTATTGCTTTTGAACTGAGGATTGAACTCGTAGTTGAGTAAACGATTGCGTACAGAAGGCACCTTTCCCCATGCAAATTGTCCTTGCCCACTCAATACCACAAATAAGTCTTGGTGAGGTTTGAACTCTAGTTTCGCATTGAATGAGCCTGATGAGTTTTGAGCATTCGGGCGTACCTTTGTTTTGACCAAATCATCACTAGTAATATTGGCTAAAGCTAAGGTGCTTCCTTGTCCATCTTCATTTGGAATTAATGGGTTAGCTTTAATTTCTTCCAACTTGCTTTCGGTCAGTTGATAAGAACCTAATGCAGATGGTCTAGAGTCTTTAGTAGTATTGAACTCCCCAGAGATTCTATAGCCAAATATAGTTTGTTTTTTTACCTTATCTTTATTCATAACAGGATTCCCTTTGAAATCTAAAACTGGAGCCATTAGTATAGGCCCAGAGAAAGAGGCTTGCACTAAGTTGCGACCAAAGGCATCTAAAAACTGAGAAGTTTCGCCAGCTACATAGCCTCTAAACTGATTGGAAGGCCTTTTAGTAATATAATTGGTAAAAGAACCACTCCCATCTCCAAATTCTACAGGTACACTATTAGTTATGATTTGAACTTCTTCAATATCACTAGGTGCTAAGCCAAGATCTCCATATACACGCTCACCATCTACCATTTTTACATTGGCATCATCACGACTACCATTACTATAGGTTTTTTCTCCAGCATCTTTTTGTACAATTCCTGATTTTAAAGCACCTCCAGCATCTTCTAGATTGGCAATAGCTGAATTCATAAGATCATCTCCTGAAATATTTTCAGGGCCAGGAATTACATCAATAACAGGTTTTTCATAAATTACAGTAATTTCTGGAATATCTAATGATGTGGGAAGTTCTACATCTAAGCGAATAAGACCTCCAGCTGTAATCTTTACTCCTGCTATTTTTAAGCTAGGATACCCAAAAGCAGAAGTAACTAAATCATAAGTACCTACTTCTAAAGATGAGAAATTGAAATTGCCATCCATGTCAGAAGCGGCTCCAGCTGCGTATATACTATCTTTTTCGAGTACAATAGTAGCCATAGGGACGGATTCCCCTGTTTCTTTATCTGTAACCTTGCCTTGCAAGGTTCCAGTAGTTTGGGCATAAGCAGCCCCACAGCTTATCAGCAACGATAAGCTCATTAATAAAATACGACGAACCATAACCAAATGATTTTGAGAGTTTAAAAAATTGCGTAAATAAGAACTTGGTTTTTGGTTGCCTTGACAACAACACGAATTTTGAAGATTTTTTGGTCATCTGCTTAGTCAATTTTGACGGAATTGAGCAAGCGTTTTGATGACGTATTATAAAGATGCAGCAAATAGAGGAGTAAAAAAATAACAAAAAATAGGTTTTCTCATTAAGTTTTTATTTTGTTAGATTTGTTAATAGTGGTTTTTATAATTATTTCCCAATAAAAAATAAATTAAAATTCTTAATTATTTCTTAAGATGGGTTGAAAATGTAGTGTTATTTAATCTAACCCTCGTTCTTACAGATATTATATTAATATTATATATGTAATAAAACTCATGAATAAATATGGTAAACAAAATCAGTGTTGTATTAATTTTAGTAAGTATATTAGGAACGCTTCAGGCTCAAGAGCAACAAGGGAAATGGTCGGTAGGTATAGAAGTTGGAGCAGGGTATTTTAATAATGTCTATAATAAGACAAAAGAAGTAAAAGGAGATGAATCACAGATTGAATTAGCAGAGAACTTGATTACGTCTCGAAAAAAATATTTGGGATTGCCAGCCTTTAATGCAGGAGTGATTGTAAATAGAAGGTTATTGGATAAATGGGCTATTAATTTTGGACTGTCTTATGCACAAGGAGGTACAGTACATGTAAATAAGAATCCAACCTATAGTTCTAATTATACAGGAGGTTCTGTGAGTGATAATGATTGGAAAATAAAAACAGGAGAGCGATTCCACTATATAGAATTGCCAGTACGTTTAAATTATAAAACACCAATTTCTTCTAAGCTGACTTGGACTTCTGGTATAGGAGGAATTTCTTCTTACTTAGTCAAATCAACAGCTTTTAGTAAGGCTAAAAATAAAACAACAGGGGAGAATTTGAGTTTTAAAAAAGGGGATGATAGCTATATGGATAATTATAGACGATTTAATATACATGGTATAGTCGAAACGGGTATAGATCTTCACTTTTCTAGATTTGTACTATCTGTATTAGGCAGTTTTAGAATGGCGATAATGCCTGCTGTGAAAGCAGAATCAAGTACATATTATGAAGAGCGGCCTTTTATGGTAAATGGTTCTTTGCGTCTGGCTTATCTTATACCATAGTGTTAATATAATTATACTGGTCAAAAATAATAGATGAGGTTGCCCAAAAAGGGTAGTCTCATTTTGTTGTTTAAGGAAACAATTTCTTTCTTTTGTGCAATATTTATTGAAGAGTGGAATTGAGACTAAGGTTTGATAGCCCGTTTCAGTGTTAACAAAACAAGGAAAGAAATGAAACAAGCATATATATATATACTCTCTGTGCTAATTTGGGGAGCTATCACTAAGCCTTCTTTTGCCCAAAAGAAAAGTATAATTGTTTTTGGTAAAGTAGTGGACAAAAAAAGTCAGCAGCCTATTGAATTTGCTACAGTCATGTTAGGGCACAAAGAGACAAAAAAAGTACTTACTGGAGTTACTACCTTAACAGATGGAAGTTTTGAGCTGAAAGCTGACTCTAATAATTTTTATGTAGAGATTAGCTTTATTGGGTTTGAGAAGAAAGTCATTGAAGATATAGTATTGGTGAAAGGAAAAGTGGACTTAGGACTTATTGAACTGTCTGATGATAGTCAACTTATTGATGATGTAGAGGTTCGTGGAGAACGTTCTCAAATGGAATTCAAACTAGATAAAAAGGTTTTTAATGTCCTCTAAATGGTTTAAATCCTCCGTCTTCAGACGGAAAAGACTTAAGTCCTTGCAAATGGTTATCTTAGCAAGATGAAAAATTACACAAAAGCAAGTCATACGATTT
>JAAEPD010000067.1 GCA_024222455.1 Aureispira sp. | reverse complement strand
ATGTGGTTTTCATCTCTTTAAGTGAAAATTATATATTTCGATAATGAAGTTTTTTTTAAAATATTCCCTAAAATATTTTTATTATTAGAGAATAATGCCGTGGAGACACCGAGAATAACCGTAGGTTTTTCTCTAACTTCCCGCTTAGGAAATGCCCTGGCACTGTACTTGCAGTCCAGAGATCTTAAAATAAAAAATCTGCTCAAGCAAGCTTGGCAGATTTTTTGTTTTTAATACCTGGTTGCGCCAGGTCGCTTCATCGTGGAGACGCCGAGAATCGAACTCGGGTCCAAACAAGCAGCTCAAATGCTTTCTACATACGTAGTTTTTGTTTAATTTTCGTCTAGTAGCTGATCAAAAACAATCCATTACAAGCTTAGCTTTTTTAGTTTCAAAATGTTATCAAAGCGCTAACATTTCTATGTTTATTTTTACGATGCCCAAAAATGAAACGCCATAAACCAAGGCTTTTCGTGGACATAAAGCTTGCACACCTTGTGTGCCGAGGCTAATCTTACTGTTAATTCAGATTATGCAGCTAAAGCGTAGTTATCTTCGCCGTTTAAATGGTTGAAATAAGGTTTACGAGTGTTCATTTCAGTCCTCGGTATGCTTACAGTTTCACTGACCTTGCTGTCAAAACCAGTCGTCCCCTAAAGATAGGTCGCTAAAACCTATAGTGTCTGCAAAAGTATGAAAATGAAACCAATTTACCATTTGCGCATCCTACCAAAATCAACTAATTTTGAGGAAAATAATGTACATGAAATTTGGTATCATCAAAGAACGTAAAAACCCACCAGATAGAAGGGTGGTGTTCTCCCCTCAAAAATTGCAAGAGTTTCAACAACAATTTCCTAGAGCCATCATTGTAGTAGAATCCTCAGATATACGAGTTTTTTCTGATGATGCGTATGCTAAGGCTGGTTTTGAGATCACCAAAGATCTATCAGATTGTGATGTGCTTATTGGTGTAAAAGAAGTGCCTATAGCCGCACTAATACCCAATAAAAAATATTTTTTCTTTAGTCATACTATCAAAAAACAACCCTACAACAGAGACTTGCTTAAAGCAATGCTCGAAAAAAACATTACTTTATACGATCATGAAGTAATTACAGATACTAGAGGCAATCGTCTTATTGGTTTTGGTCGGTATGCAGGGCTTGTTGGTGCCTACAATGGTTTTAGAGCCTTAGGATTGAAAGAGCAAACTTTCTCATTACCTAAAGCAGAAAATTTAGCCGATTTACCAGCATTAATAGATCAGTTAAATGCCATAAAGCTACCTGCTATTAAAATTCTTTTAACGGGCACAGGAAAAGTAGCCAAAGGTGCCAAAGAAATTTTAGACGCCATGCATATTAAGTCGGTTTCTATTTCAGATTATCTTACGACAAGCTTTAATGAGCCAGTGTATTGTAAAATAGATGTGTTAGACTATAACAAACGTATAGATGGTCAGGTGCTTACCAATAGAGATTTTTACAACAACCCTTCAGCCTATGTTTCTAACTTTATGCGTTTTGCTAAGGTTACCGATTATTTTATTGCTGGACATTTTTTTGGAGATGGTTCACCGTATTTATTTACAAGAGAAGATGCAAAAAGTAACCACTTTAACATTCGTTTAGTAGCCGATATTTCTTGTGATATAAATGGGCCAGTAGCCTCTACACTAAGGGCCTCTACCATTGCAGATCCCATTTATGGGTATGATCCTGAGACTTCTGAGGAGGTAGCGTATACTTCTCCTGGAGCCATTACGGTAATGGCTGTAGATAATTTACCTTGTGAATTACCAAAAGATGCTAGTGATGGTTTTGGAGACTTATTTTTAACCCATGTGATTCCCGCTTTTTTTAATGGAGATAAAGATGGCATTTTAGCACGTGCAGCAATGACAAATGAGCAGCAGTTAACTCCTAGATATGAGTATCTTCAGGGGTATGTAGATGGAGAGGAGTAAGGGTTATTTTCTATTGGCTATGCCGTATACGAAGAAACTTCCACCCAATATTAATAGTGAAGAGTACCAATAGCTAGGGATTACAAATACAACCACGGCCAATAATAAACAAATAGCCACAAGAAGATCATAGGGTTTTTTACGTTGGGTGTTAAACAACGCCATTACTAGTCCTAGATACCCCAAAAAGAATGGAGTGGCATAATTTACTGCTGTGTTTTTTGCCAGTGACAATAAAAAAATACCAAGAATTACAGCTATGGCATAGAGGCCAAACTGTTTTTTAGAAGTGGCATTCCAAACCGCTATACCCGCTTTTCTAGCAGCTCTTCTACTAGAGAAAAAAACAGCAAACATAGAAAAGAATGCAACCAACACCACCATAAACACACAGATGCTTTCTATAATTTCTATCGATAGCATGCCTAATGGATTGCTATCTGCAATAAACCCAAGAATAGCCGCATTAATAACATACACGCCTAAGAGCATGTACAAACCAATTTGAATGCTGTTAAACCCTTTTAAAATAAAATTTTGAGTGTTGTTTGTTGTTAAGTTTTTACTTGAAGCCATACTAAAAATTATAAGGTATTGATGGTTTGTCTAATCGCTACTAAATTGGAGAGTAACTTCTCTAAGTACTGAAGATCTAACATATTTGCTCCGTCGCTTTTTGCATGGGCAGGATCAAAATGTGTTTCTATAAATAAGCCGTCTACATGATTTACAATACCAGCTCTTGCAATGGTTTCAATCATGTCTGGTCTTCCGCCGGTTACTCCAGAAGTTTGGTTGGGCTGTTGTAAAGAATGAGTAACGTCTAGCACCGTTGTAGAAAATGCTCTCATTTCTGGAATTCCTCTAAAATCTACAATCATATCTTGGTAGCCAAACATGGTCCCTCTATCGGTTGTCATTACTTGAGCATTACCTGTATCTTGTACTTTTTTAACAGCGTGTTTCATAGCACCAGGACTCATAAATTGTCCTTTCTTTAAATTTACTACTTTTCCTGTTTTTGCAGCAGCAACCACCAAGTCTGTTTGACGAACTAAAAAAGCAGGAATCTGAAGAATATCTACATATTCTGCTGCTTTTTCTGCATCAGAAACTTCATGAATATCTGTTACAGTTGGTACATGAAATGTTTCAGATACTTTTCGTAAAATTTTTAAGGCTTTTTCATCACCAATACCAGTAAAACTATCAATTCTACTTCTGTTGGCTTTTCTAAAACTCCCTTTAAAAACATAGGGTATTTTTAAATCATTGGTAATGCTAACCACCTTTTCAGCAATTCTAAGCGCCATATCTTCTCCTTCAATAGCACAAGGACCTGCCAATAAAAAGAAATTATTTGCATCTAAGTTTTTTATGTTGGGTACCAATGATAAATCCATTACTAAATTTTTAACAAAAGTACAAAATAAATGTTGTTGAGGTTTGGTATCTTTAGCCCTTATTAATTTTAGGATTATGAAAAAAACAGGGATGTTGTTATTGGTGTTTACAGCGATGGTTTCGTGTAAAAATAAAATCAAAAACACAAAAGAAATTTCTACCCTATTTATTGATTCTACCCTAGTTAAAAAACATCTGTATACGTTAGCTTCAAACGAGATGGAGGGGAGAAAAGCTGGTACACCTGGTATAGAAAAAGCTGCCCAATACATTGAAAAAGAATTTAAAACGATAGGCTTAGTACCCTATGATACACTCTCTAATTACAGACAAACTTTTACATTTAAAAATAGACGAACCCAAGAAGACATTACTTCCAGTAATATTATTGGAGTGTTGGAAGGAAAAAGTAAAAAAGAGGAGATTGTAATTATATCTGCACATTATGATCATCTAGGAATTAGATCAAAAGAAGGAGTCTTAGATAGTATTTATAACGGAGCTAATGACGATGCTTCTGGGGTAGCAGGCATCTTGGCATTAGCATCACATTTTAAAAAAGTTGGTAATGAAAGAACGCTTGTTTTTGCAGCATTTACTGCCGAAGAGATGGGACTGGTGGGTTCTAGACATTTTGGTAAAGAAATAGATGCAAGCAAATTTGTTGCTGGAATTAATTTAGAAATGATTGGTAAAACACCTAGTTTTGGCCCTAATACAGCATGGTTAACTGGTTTTGAACGTTCAGATTTTGGAAAAATAATTCAAAATAATTTGGTGGGTACAGGATATCAGCTATACCCAGATCCTTACAAAAAATTTAATTTATTTTTTAGATCAGACAATGCTTCTTTGGCACGCTTAGGGGTTCCGTCTCATACATTTAGCACCTCGCCAATAGACACAGATAAAGATTACCATCAAGTTTCAGATGAAGCAGAAACCTTAGATATTGCTGTTATTACACAAACCATACAAGCAGTAGCTGTTGGAACAAAGAGCATCATTTCTGGAGAAGATACCCCTACCAGAGTTGTTTTAGAAGAAAGAAAAAATAATTAATTAGACCATATAAATGAACATTCATTTTATTGCCATAGGAGGTAGTGCCATGCATAATTTAGCCATTGCATTACACAACAAAGGATATCAAGTAACAGGGAGTGATGATACCATTCACGATCCTTCTAAATCTCGTTTAGAAAAAAAAGGACTCTTACCAAAAGAGTTTGGTTGGTTTCCAGAAAAAATTACGCAACAGTTAGATGTCATTATTTTAGGGATGCATGCCAAGAAAGACAACCCAGAGTTGTTACAAGCACAGGATATGGGTTTAAAAATATATTCGTATCCAGAGTTTTTATATGAACAATCCAAAGATAAAACCAGGGTAGTTATTGGAGGTTCGCATGGAAAAACAACCATTACTTCTATGATACTTCATGTTTTAGATTATAATGATATGGAGGTAGATTATATGGTAGGAGCACAGCTTGAAGGTTTTGAAACCATGGTGCACCTTACCAAAGAAAATGAGTTTATGGTATTAGAAGGTGATGAGTATCTAAGCTCACCTATAGATAGAAGACCAAAATTTCATTTATACAAACCCAATATTGCGTTATTAAGTGGTATTGCCTGGGATCATATCAATGTATTTCCAACTTTTGAGGGGTATGTAAATCAATTTAGAATTTTTACAGATTCTCTGACAGACGGAGGAATTATGGTTTATAATGAAGAAGATGCTATTTTAAAAGAAGTAGTTGAAAACTCTACGCATTCCATAAAAAAATACGAATATTCAACTCCAGTCTATCAGATAGAAGACGGGGTAACCTATATAGACACTCCAGACGGATTGATGCCTTTAGAAATATTTGGTGATCATAATTTGCAAAATTTAGCTGGAGCCAAGTGGGTTTGCCAACATATGGGGATAGATGAAGAAGATTTTTATGAAGCGATTGCCTCTTTTAAAGGAGCTAGCAAACGTTTAGAGAAAATAGCAGAGAGTTCAGAAACTGTTATTTATAAAGATTTTGCTCATAGTCCAAGTAAGGTAAAAGCTACTACCGAAGCCGTAAAAAAACAATATGCCCAAAGAGATGTGATTGCTTGTTTAGAATTGCATACCTACAGCAGTTTAAATGCAGCGTTTTTAGCAGAATATAATGGAGCTTTAGACAAAGCAGACAAAGCAGTAGTTTTTTACTCACCACATGCTGTAAAAATAAAACAGTTAGACAGTGTTTCGGAAGAACAAATTAGCAACGCTTTTCAGAGAGATGATTTAATCATATTTACCAATCCTACAGAATTTAAAGAATTTTTATTTAGTCAAAACCTACATCAATCTGCAGTAGTGCTTATGAGTTCTGGAAATTATGGAGGTTTAGATTTTGAAGAGGTAAAGGGGCTGGTTTAGTTCTTCCTCCAAAAAAACGGTGTAAATAAAATAAGAACGGTAAAGAGTTCTAAACGCCCAATTAGCATTAAGAAAGCACAAAACCATTTAGCACCACCAGATAAATGAGCAAAATTATCTACAGGACTTACAGATCCTATAGCTGGGCCAATATTTCCTAAAGAAGAGGCTGCAGCTCCTAATGCAGACATAAAGTCTAAGCCTAAAAACGTTAGAATTACAGAAGACACAATAGAAATAAGCATGTAGATAACAAAGAAAGAAAGAATGTTAAACACAATGGGTTGACCCACTGCTTTATTGTTAAATCGAACAGGAATAATAGCGTGTGGATGCAATGTTTTTTTAAATTCTAAAAAACTATTTTTTAACATCACAATGTGTCTCACAATTTTGATACCACCACTGGTAGATCCGGCAGAGCCCCCAACAAAGAACAGGGCAAAGAATACACCAGTTGCAAAGAAACTCCACATGGTAAAATCTGCAGTTACAAAACCAGTTGTGGTTATGATAGAAGTTACTTGAAAAAGAGCATGCCTGATAGCACTTTCTGTAGCTCCTAAAATTTCTGGATGAGCAATGGTAGTTTGTAGGGCTTCATCTCTAAAAAATAAAATGATAAAAGCTACAAGTGTAGTCATGCTTAAAATACCAAAAAAGTAGTATCTAAACTCTTCACTCTGTAGTACTTTTTTTACTTTTCCTTTTAAAGCAAAGTAGGTGAGTACAAAGTTGGTACCGGCTACAAACATAAAAAAGATGATAACATATTGCACCATGGGCATAGCATTCCAATAAGATAAACT
>JAAEPD010000066.1 GCA_024222455.1 Aureispira sp. | reverse complement strand
GAAACTACAAATAATTATCTGTATTTCAGTTAGTTAACATCTACTTTGATTAGTACTATAAATATCTAACTAAAAGTAAGAATGTTTTGCTGTAAATCAGTCAGTTACACAGTTATTAAACCTAAAACTTTAAATCACTTCCATATATAAAAGTTCAAATTTATTCTAAAAATAGTTATAAAAAAAGCCCCTTAATTCTAATAGAAACAAGAGGCTTTGTTATTTATAGTCAAAAATAGTTATTTAACTAATAACTTTCCAGAAGGCTTGAATTTGGTCAAATCAATACCATCTACTGCAGCTTCATATTCAGACAAGTTAGGTGTTCTACCTAAGATTGTAGAAAGAACTACTACTGGAGTAGAAGATAATAAAGACTCTCCTTTTTTCTCATCAGAATCTTTTACAACACGACCTTGGAATAAACGAGTAGAAGTAGCCATTACAGTATCACCTGGCTCAGCTTTCTCTTGGTTACCCATACAAAGGTTACAACCAGGACGCTCTAAATACAACATATTTTCATACTTAGTACGAGCAGATGCCTTAGGATTATTGTCATCAAACTCAAATCCAGAATATTTTTGTAATACTTCCCAATCACCTTCAGCTTTCAACTCATCAACAATGTTATAAGTTGGAGGAGCTACTACCAATGGAGAGTTAAACTCAACTTTTCCTTGTTGTAACTCAATGTTCTTCAACATTTGAGCTAAAATTTTCATATCACCTTTATGAACCATACAAGATCCAATAAATCCTAAATCTACTGGTCTATCTCCACCATAGTAAGATAAAGGTCTGATACAGTCATGAGTATAACGCTTAGAAACATCTTCATTATTCACATCTGGATCAGCGATCATTGGTTCATTGATTTCATCTAAATCAACTACTACTTCTGCAAAATACTTTGCATCAGCATCAGGAGTCAATGGAGGTTGAGCACCAGAGTTAATATCAGCAATACGTTGATCAGCTTTTGCAATTAATCCAGCTAATACACCATTTGCATTATCCATACCCTTCTCAATCATGATTTGGATTCTAGACTTAGCAATCTCTAAAGATTCAATTAATGTCTCATCTTCAGAAATACAGATAGAAGCTTTAGCTTTCATCTCTGCAGTCCAGTCAGTAAATGTAAATGCTTGATCAGCAGTTAAAGTACCAATATGTACTTCAATAACTCTTCCTTGGAATACGTTATCTCCACCAAATTGCTTTAACATTTGTTGTTGAGTAGCATGAACAACATCACGGAAGTCCATATAAGACTTCATTTCTCCTTTGAAAGTAACCTTTACAGATTGAGGAATTGGCATTGCAGCTTCACCAGTAGCTAATGCTAAGGCAACAGTACCAGAGTCAGCACCAAAAGCAACCCCTTTTGACATTCTTGTATGAGAGTCACCTCCAATAATAATATCCCAGTCATTAACAGTGATATCATTTAATACTTTGTGAATAACATCAGTCATTGCATGATACTCTCCTTGAGGGTCACGAGCAGTAATCAAACCGAAGTCATTCATGAATTTCATTAACTTAGGAATATTAGCTTGTGCTTTTTTATCCCATACAGAAGCTGTGTGACATCCAGATTGGTAAGCACCATCAACTAATGGAGAAATCACAGTAGCAGCCATAGACTCTAACTCTTGAGAAGTCATTAAACCTGTAGTATCTTGAGAACCTACAATATCAACTTTCACACGAACATTAGAACCTGCTAATAAAGTAGCTCCTGAAGTACCAAGTGCGTTTTTGTTGAAGATTTTTTCAACAGCAGTTAATCCCTGTCCCTCAGAAACAATTTCTTTTGAAGGAGCATAAACTGCAGGAGCATCAATTCCTAAAATTTGCGCAGCAGTTGATTGAATTTTCTTACCAAATACAACCGCATAAGAACCTCCTGCTTTGATGAACTCAACTTTTTGTGGAGTTAAGGCATCAGAAATATCTTTAACAGCTTTACCATCTTTGTAAAGTTGTTTCTCTTTTGTATTAATTGTTAAAACAGTACCTGTCTCAACTGAATAAGTTTGCTCTAAAACAGGCTCTCCTGCTTCATCAAGAACTGTATTTCCATCAGCATCTTTTTGCTTCACCCAGTTTTGCAAGTCAATACCAATACCACCAGTTACACCTACAGTTGTTAAGAAAATAGGAGCAATTCCGTTTGTACCAGCAATGATTGGAGCAATATTAATAAACGGAACATAAGGACTTGCTTGAATACCTGTCCATAATGCTACGTTATTTACACCTGACATACGAGAAGAACCAACACCCATTGTTCCCTTCTCAGCAATTAACATCACACGTTTATCAGGATGTTGAGCTTTTAACTCAGTTAATGCTTGTTGTTGATCCTTATTATGTTCAAAAATACACTGACCATGCAATTCTCTATCCGAACGAGAGTGAGCATCTGCACCTGGAGAAAGTAAATCTGTAGAAATATCTCCTGTACCTGCAATGAAAGTAACGATTTCAATTTCTTCATCTACTTCAGGAAGTTCAGTGAAGAACTCAGCCTTTGCATAGCTTTCTAATAGTTCTTTTGCTACTGCATTTCCTGTTTTATAAGCTTCTTCTAAACGAGCAGTATCAGCATCATATAAGAATACTTGAGTTTTCAATACTTTAACAGCTTCTGCAGCAATAGAAGCATCAGAACCTAAAGCCAAGTCAAGTAATACCTCGATAGAAGGACCACCTTTCATGTGAGACAATAACTCAAAAGCAAAAGCTGGAGAGATTTCCTCTAAAACAGAACCTCCAAGAATAATTTCTTTTAAAAATTTTGCTTTTACACCAGCAGCAGCTGTAGTACCTGGTAAAGTATTATAGATAAAGAATTTAAGAGAATCCTCTCTATGCTCATTACCAGCATCTTTGATTTGCTCAATAATTTCGCTTAACAATTCAGCTCCATCGATTGGTTTTGGAGCAAGTCCATGACCTTTTCTTTCCTCGATTTCCTTGATGTAATCGTTATAAGTGTTCATAAAAGATTTCTTTTTGATAATTAAATTTTGCTTTGATGTAAATTTGAACTTGACATCTCTCAAAAAACAAGTTCTCAGCGAAACTAGTCCAGTATTACAATCCTATAAAAATACGAAAAAAAGTTATAAATAGTAAAAAGCAAGGATTTGATAGCCTAAGCACATAAAAACAGCACAAAAAAAAAGCTTTCTAAATCAACAAGTTAGCGACTTTAGAAAGCTATTTTAACTAATTCTAAATTATAAAAATATAAAAACATAAGTTTAGTATTCTACTGAAACGATCGATTTTATTGGAATTGTAATTCCTGCCTTTAAAGAAACAAACTTATCTCCTACTGCCCAAACAGTAGCTTCCACTCTTCTTAAACTTCCTTCTATAGTTTTAAATTTTAGGGTAACTTTCCTTTTATATAGATTCCCTAATAACAAAGCTCTTTTAAGATGAAATTTTCTTGATAAGACCTTTTTAACATCTACAAGAACTTCATCTTTAGCAAACAATAACTCTTTTAGCTTATTAATCTCTACTCTTTTCATATAGTAATACATTTTATATTTTAAACTTATTTTAAAAGCACGTCCATATATATACGAATCTAACAACCAAAATGTTACAAGAACAAAAACATCATATTTTCGTATATAAAAGTACTTTTTAATAAGACAACACTCTATAATTTAATCCTTTTGCACAATAATCAATGACAATCCGTCAAATAATGTCTATATTGTGCTCTAGTTTACCCTAAAGTATATGACCATGAAAACGAACCTAAAAAAATATTATATAACTGTATTTTTTTTAATACTAGGAGTAAGTATTTCTTTTTCCCAAAAGGTTACCAATACCTTAGATGTTAAAATTAAAACAAAAGGAAAGAACATCACTTTAATATTTCAGGATGGAAAAGCTCCATATGATATTATTTTGGTAAGCAAAGATAAAATGTACAAAGAACGTACAAAGCTACAATCATTTGAATTCAAAAAAGTACCTTTAGGGTATTATACTATATTAGTTTCTGATTCAGAGAATCATTTATATATGAACAACATTGACTTAAAATAGAATAAATATATGAAACAATTCTTATTAAGATTATTATCTCCATTATTCTTACTTATAGCATTTAATGGATATAGTCAAATTGTCCTCACTCCTACAGATACCACAAATGAAACGTGTCCTGGACTTTGTGATGGAACATTTACTGTAAGTGTTACAGGAGGAACTCCTCCCTATGATTTTACTTTATTTGGAGATCCAAGTGGTATTAGGACTGTAACAAATATTAACTCTACCACATTTACTTACACAAATCTTTGTGCTAATACTTATATTGTTCTTGTTCAAGATGATTTAGGGCAAAACACTTTAATTCCAGCGTTTGGACAAGTAGAAGCTGCTGACCCTTTTGATATTACTTCTAGTATAACAAATGAAACATGTGCTGGAGATGCTGATGCTGTAATTGACTTAACAATAAATAGTACTGATTTCCCTTATACATTTAGCTGGGATAATGGAGCTACATCAGAAGATTTAAACAGTATCACTGCTGGAAATTACACAGTTACTGTGACAGATGGTAGAGGCTGTACCTTTAATGATAACTACAACGTCATTAGTCAAAGTACTATTAATGTTGACTTTTCAGTTATTGGAAACAACTGTATAAATGCACCAATTCTTATTACAGATCAAAGTACAGGTAGTACTGCTGGAGCGACATATACTTGGGATTTTGGAAGTGGAGCAACTCCTACAACTGCAAATAGTAGTGGATCTCATTTAGTGAATTACAATTCCGGAGGTTCAAAAGATATTAAACTTACAGTAGACAATGGTACATGTAATGCTGATACTACAAAAACCATAGTAATTAACCCTCCTCCTACTTTGTCAACAAGTGGGGATGTTTCTATTTGTGAAGGAGAAAGTACAAACTTAAGCACTACAGCACCTAATGCTGTTAGTTACTCATGGGCACCAAATGATGGAACATTGAGTGATATTACATTAGCTAACCCTGTAGCCGATCCTACTACTACAACGAATTACACAGTGACAATCACCGATGCAAATGGTTGTACAAACACTGAATCTTTAACTGTAACAGTAAACCCTCTTCCAACAATTACATTAGCACCTAATTTTGATCTTTGTTTGGGAGATTCTTTACAATTTAACCCTACAGTTACTGGAGCTACAGCTTTTTCCTGGACTCCCACAGATGGTACTTTAAGTGCGACAAACATTCAAAATCCTTTTGCAAAACCAATAATAAACACACAATATACATTAACTGCAACAAGTGCAGATAATTGTTCTATAGACGCATCTACAGATGTTAATATCAATAGTTTGCCTATAGTTAGTGGATTAACAGTAACACCAACAATTTGTGAAGGAGAAACAGCTACTTTAATTGGTGTGGGGAGTGGAGTAACATTTACATGGACACCAGTTACCACATTAACTCCAACTACAGGTCCTGCTGTAATTGCAAGTCCAATCGCCACAACTACTTATGCTGTTACAGGAACTGATATTAATAATTGTTCTAATACTGCTGATGTAACTGTGACAGTTAATCCTAGACCTAATGTAAGCATAACTGGAGATAATGACATTTGTGTGGGAGAATCTACAGAACTAACTGCTTCAGGAGCTAATACCTACTCTTGGAGCCCTACTACATCACTTGATAACCCAAACAATGATGTAGTCAATGCTAATCCTACTGCAGACATCACTTACACAGTTACAGGTACTGATGCTAATAATTGTTCTAATACTGCTGATGTAACTGTGACAGTTAATCCTATACCAAACATAAGCATCACAGGAGATAATGACATTTGTCTGGGAGAATCTACTGAACTAACTGCTTCAGGAGCCAATACCTATTCTTGGAGTCCTACTACATCACTTGATAACCCAAACAATGATGTAGTCAATGCTAATCCTACTGCAGACATCACTTACACAGTTACAGGTACTGATGCTAATAATTGTTCTAATACTGCTGATGTAACTG
>JAAEPD010000065.1 GCA_024222455.1 Aureispira sp. | reverse complement strand
ATTGGTCATCAGTGAGCGGTTCATGTTTGGTCTGCATATCTTTTAGTTTTCGTCAACCTAAGATACACTGATGATCTCTTTCTTCCTAATTCTCAATTTCCCAAACACCTTCTAAGAGCTTCTCCATCTTTCTTAAACGCAGATTTGGAAACAGGAGAGGTACGTAATTTCTGACATTCGGCAAGCAATCCAATAACTGTATCGATCGTAGGATTTTCAGCGACTTGATCTTTTTTAATATTTAGAGCGTCTAGTTTAGCGTGAATATCCTCTGTTTTAGGAGAGGCCTTATCACCTGCTAACTGTTTTTTAGCTGCTGCCAGTTTTTGATTCCACTCATTAAAAATATTCTTGGCGGCCTCTAACTGATCTGGAGATTTTTTGGCCAAAAGTTGAATCTCTTGTTTTAGTTTCATCATCACATTTGACCAAATCTTCAATACTCCTAAATTAGGTGCTGCTTCAAAATTGTTTTGAGCTTGCTCTAAACGAGCAATAATAGGCCCTAACAAGGCATTATCTGTTCCCCCTTCAGTATTAGGGTTCTCTTCAGTATTCTCTTCAGTTACAGGTTTTCTAAACTTAAGCCCTTTCTTTTTACCCATCTTATTTAGTCGAGTAAGCAGTTTAGGAGTAATTTTTAATTTACCACCTCTTTTATATAGATCAAATAGATGTAAACCTTCTTCTTTTTCACCTACTGCTATAATTTGACAGATTCCAATTTGCTTACTTTTCTTAATTTCAGGAATCTTACATAGTGCTTTTATCTTAAACTGAGGTTCTTTACTTGGTGGGATCAATAAAGCAGCATCTTGTGGTTTAGGATCAGCTAGAGTAATTCCTCCTTCCAACAGCAACATAAAAAGCTGAGTTCCTGCACTATTTGCCTCATCAGCATTTAGACTAGTTACAATAGATTGAAGTGCTTTCATAAAACATAAGTCATCCCGAATTTTCTAAAGCACATTTGCAGAATAGAAATGTAAGGGCAAAATGAATGGCTTTTCTAAGGCGGTAAATCGGCATCGAAGTTTTTCGGTGTCGATTTCCTGTTCTTGGACACCAAACAT
>JAAEPD010000064.1 GCA_024222455.1 Aureispira sp. | reverse complement strand
CTTCAAAAACTGCATAGTTACGAATCTATCTTACGCTTCTTTAAGGAACAAAACCTCTCCCCAGAGGAGATTCAAACTTTATTTAAAACTATTAAATGACTTTTCCGAAGTTTTCAAAACATTAGGAATAGGTGCTGGTATTCACTCTCAAATTTATAACTGGTCAAGTACTCCAGATGAAATTTGCCATCCCTACGAAAACATTATTTTCTCCATGAATGGGAGTTCATATATAGACACTACTACATGGGTATTTGCTGATGCATTAGGTTTTCTTTGTGCTTTAGATAGTACTGTAACAACAGATACCATCTGCCCAGGCCTCTTAGTTGACAACTTTCTAATAGTCAGCCATAATGGTTGTCGCGACAGTTTGAAGCTAGATACTTTTATTGTCAATCAAGCTATTGCTGATTTTGACTATACCTGTGGTTCTTTCACTGTAACTTTTGAAGCAGATACAACGAATAGCACCCAATGGCATTGGGATTTTGGAGACACGACTACTCATACAGATGTAGATACAGGTTTTATAGTTAGCTATACCTTTCCTGATTATGGTAAATATCTAGTTACTTTAGCTGTCTATGATTCAGTTACAGGTTGTATAGATACCTTAGAAAAAGAAATTATAGTATTAGAGTCTTTCAATAGCAATATTATTTCGGATGACACTCTCTGCTTAGGCGATTTACTGTATATGCAAGACAGCAATTATTTAGCTGAGTTAAGACATTGGTGGTGTTCTAACCCTGATGATACAGTTATATATGACCCATTTGATACGACAGGCTTAGCTATAGCTGTTTTAAGTCAACCAGGTCCCCAGACTATTTTTCTAAAAGCTCAAACACTTACAGGTTGCATAGATACTGCACAAAAGAATGTATTTGTATCTCAACCACAACCTGTTATACACATGCCTGATTTAACAAGAAATTGTATCCCTTTAGACAAAAAACTTTATGTTAGTGACAGTACAGATGCATCTAATCCTATCGTTAACTATATTTGGTCTACTGGACATACTACAGATACTATTAATTATACAATTATTAATTCCTCTATCAATACATTTGAAGTTACTGTTACAAACCACTTTGGCTGTATAGGCTCAACTGCTTTCAATTTTCAACCACACTGGGTTACCTCTGCTTTTTCATTGCCTGATAACATATGCCTCCCAGACTCTTTTCAGCTCAACAATATGAGTTCCAGTTCTCTACCCAACCTTCAATATACATGGGTATTTGGAGATGGAGATAGTAGCACTGTCAAAAATCCTAAGCACTCTTATAGCCAAGGTAATGTTTACAATGTTCGATTATATGTTCGAAATGATAGTCTTGGTTGTGTTGACAGTCTCAATCAATTCATTATTGCCAATAAACTAGAAGCCTCTTGGGGAGCTGATTCTACCAACTCTACTTGCCCTCCCATGACTACCAATTTCACAGACTCCTCTCGAGTCTTGAGCTATTCACCTACAGGACTAAAATGGAATTGGCACTTTGGAGATGGTAGCACCTCCATATTGGAAGACCCAAGTCATATATATTCCACACCTGGCAGCTACGATGTCACTATGATTTTATCCAATCTAGTTGGATGCACAGATACCTTGCATAGAGATAGCTTTATATTAATAGATGGCCCAAAAGGCAGTTGGCACGTAGATGACAAAGCAGGTTGCCAACCACTAAACACTTTATTTTCTGCAGAATCTAACAACACAGTGAGTTATACATGGGTATTTGGAGATGGAAACTTCCAAATCAACACATCTAATCTACCTACAGATAGTATTATACACTTATATTCCTATCCAGGAGAATATTATCCCACCCTAATTTTAGAAGACACTTCTGGCTGTAAAGTGCCCTTTTTAGGTGATACAATTACAGTCCGCCCAAACCCTATTTTTGGCATTAGTCCAGACACTAGTATCTGTCAAAATGAGTTAGTTCAATTTCAGCTAAACATGGCAAATCCTTCTGGGAATATTAGTGCAGATTGGTGGTTTCAAGGTGGCAGTCCTAGTCATTCTGATAGATCTCAGCCTATTATCCAATTTGATAGTGCAGGAGTGTTTGATATCTATGTTGCAGTTAATATGGAGAGCTGTGTAGATACTATTCTGTATAGTAATTATGTAGATGTTCATGCAGTGCCCATAGCTAGTTTTGCTGCCTCAGTTAGTGATAGTTGTGTAGGATTTAATAGTCTTTTTACAGATCATTCTACCCCTGTAGAAGGTAGTCTACAAAGTTGGCAATGGAATTTTGGAAATGGCCAAACTAGCAACAGCCAATACCCACTAGCCACAAGCTATACAGCAGTAGATAGTTTTTTAGCTACACTTACTGTTCATAACAGTTGGGGCTGTACAGACACCACTCAACAAATAATCTATGCAAGACCATATCCTAATGCCTATGCAGGGAAAGATACTAGCATTTGTCTAAACGATAGCCTATTTTTGAATGGACAAGGCGGTCAGACTTACAGTTGGGCAAGTTCCTCTACTATAGACACCCCTTCAGCAGCTCAAACCTTCAGCACACCTTTACATACTGAACAATATATCCTAGAGGTATTGAATGAATATGGTTGTGCAGATCAAGATTCCTTAAAAGTTGTAGTCCACAATCTACCCATTATTGATGCTGGTGTAGCCCAAACTATCTGCAATGGAGACACAGCTACACTCACAGCATCTCCTAATAATTATACATCTTATGAATGGCATACAACCACATCTTGCCCTAACTGTGTCCAAACCTCTGTAAGCCCAATACTAACAGGATCTTATACCATCGTCGTTCAAGACAGCAATAACTGCTACAATCAAGATTCTATAATAGTTACAGTGCTCCCTACAACATTCCCTAAGTCAAATGATAGAAGCATTTGCCTAAACGATCAAATTCAACTACCTCAAATAGCAGGAACAGCTCATTCTTGGACAGGCGCTCAACTCTCCTGCCAACAGTGTCCCAATCCTGTTGCAAGCCCTAATAACACAAGTCTATACACCCTAAGTTTTGACTTACCTAATGGCTGTCCAGCAAAAGATACTCTATTGATCAATGTCTTTGACCTTAGCAATTTTTCGGCAGGACGAGATCAAGATATTTGCATTGGAGAGCAAGCTAATCTTGCCCCTCAAATTCCTAGTGGGATCCCCTTTGAATGGAGATCGCCTGCAAGTTTATCAGACAGTTTTAGTCTTAATCCAACACTCAGCACAACAGTTAGTAGCTATGCAGAATTAATTATTGGTCAAGATGCTTGTATTCAGAATGATTATGTCAGTATTTTTGTACACGATCCTAGCCCTACCACGAGTTTGGACATTGATGTTTGTGAAGGAGACAGCACCCAATTACAAGTTTGGACAGATGCTTTACAAATAGAATGGCTCTCTACTTTTGGGTTTTTAGATAGTTCAGCACAACAGTTCTCATCCCCTAGTATTCAAATTGACCAAAGTCATCAATATACTGTAGTAGGGCAACATCAATATTGCCCAAACGATACAGCTTATGCTAATGTCACAGTACATCCAAAACCTATTATTGATTTGGGAGAAGACATGGCTGTTCTGAAAACGCAAATGGTCCAATTTACGCCTACTACTAATAACAATATTATAGATTGGAAATGGAGTCCAGCTAATTTACTGGACTGTGTAGATTGCCCTAACCCTAGATACGAAGCAAATCAAGATCAAACATTCATATTACAAGCAACAGATGACTGGGGCTGCACAACCAATGACTCTATAGCTGTTGGATTATACCCACCTTGCTATGTAGATTTAATAACAGTTCCTACTGCTTTTTCACCCAATGGAGATGGCGTTAATGATCAAATTCATCCCTACAGCATAGGTAATAAAGTAGATTTTATCAAAAATTTTAGAATCTACAATCGTTGGGGCATTTTAGTGTTCGAATCTAATAGCCTTCAAGAAGGTTGGAATGGACAATACAAAGGCCTAGACGCTGATATTGGTGTATATGCTTACTATGTAGTTTACCCTTGTCCCTTAGGCGGTGAGCAAGTTATTGTAACTGGAGAATTTACATTGATACGATAGAATTATTATTTATTCAGACGTTTGATATGTTGTTCTATTTTAGTACGATCCTTTATGCTTGGCAGATTAATTTGTGGAGAATACTTGTTTTGTTCTACCAAATCATGAATTTCATGGCGATAATCCATTTCTAATTGCTCTATTTTTAGTTTGGCCTTATCTACATGTTCTTCTGCTGCATTCAGGATAGACTTATAGCGCTCACTATATATATTAGAGATATTATCAACCATTCTAGAATGTTCTTCTTTAACTGCTTTTAGGTGATGTACAGCATCATGATAAGCCTTAACTAAACTCTCATATTGATGGTTGTAATAATCCTTTTCGGCCTTTGTATACAAGCTATTCTTTTTCCTTCCAAACTCCTTATCTATCGCCTCATATTCCAATTTTGCCTCTGTTTCTATTTGAATTTTCCTACTAATGAATTTTCGCTCTAATATTCGAATAGATTGATCTAAGTTCTCTTGTTGTGTTTTTACTTTGGGCAACTCTGCAGTCACTTTATAACAGAAAGTATTGCGTGTGGCAAAATCTATTAATTTTAAATCTAACTGTCTTCCATCTTTTAACAAAAGAATCTGACCAGGTAAGACCTCATCTATTTCACTAAGATATCGCAGACTATTCACATTAAAAAATTGCAAGACCTTAACCCTGTCTTCTTTTGTTCCAGGAATCAACTTAGCTTTATTTTGCACAAAATCATTTTGCATCTGAAAAGGTGATAACAATAAAGCTTTATCCTCTTTCAAACCTATTTCTAATTGAGTTATTCTATGCTTAACCCTTCTTTGAACAGTCTCAACTTTAGAGACGTTTTGAGTTGTTATAGCCTGCAACCTATTTGCATAAAAGACAGAAGCTCTTACATCATCATTATAATTCGGACTTCGACGAGTAGTATTTAAAGCTGTATTTTCTGCTTTCACCAATGCTCTCCGCAAATCCTCTAAGGTATCTCCTTCGAGTCCTGCCAAAATTGAATTTTGTTTTGCTTTGGTTATATATTCTTGCTGTAGTTCATCAAGCGTTTTTTGTTCATCTTCCAATAAGCCTTTAACCTGCTCATCTTGCATTTTCAAAAATTGCTCGGTAGTAGTTCTTAGTTTTTTTCGATTGCTATAAAATCCACTATGCTGTCCTGTCTTTTGATCTATATACCCCAAAAGATCTTGTTTAGCAGTCAGCAGTTTTTGCTGGTAAATCGGATATAAATTTTTAAGATCTTGAAGACGTTGAAAATGTTTTTTCTCAGGGTCAATCAATGAACGGCCTGCATAAATAATAAAAGGTATCACCAACTGAGGCAACAGCAATAAGCCTATAAAAAATAGATTAATAGTAAATGCATTAAAGGTCCATATAGTCTCTGTCAACCAAGTCCACCATCCTCCACTAGTCATACAAAGCAAAACAAAGGCTGATAAGAAAGCCACCCAACTCATAAAAATATCCGTCTTATCCAAAAGAATAGCTTTTTGATTTGCCGTTTTATTCAACTGATTATGCACCTTGACTGGCAACTGTGGCAATTCAAAATCTTGATCAATTAACTTATCAATCCAAGTATTTGGACGATTCTTAAGCACCAAAGCCTTAGACATAGTAGATGGCATCCGCAAACTAGCTCTACGCTTAGGCATACCATTAATCAAATGTTCAAATTGTCGACGAATACGATCATCGTTCATCGCTTCTATGAATGCATAACACCAATCTCCAGCAGTTGGACGCAATGCAGGGGTATTATTCCCCTCTACAAAACAACCAATAAACAGCTCTCTTAATTCAGGGTTCAATTTGCCATGAAACACCTTGTGTGGGGCAGGAATAGGTTGTTGTATAAATTTCTTCTTGTCTGGTGCAAAAACAAATAATCCGTGCTCTATCTTATTGTGCAAACTAACCAATTGCTCATAAGGTGGCAAAGACGATGCTGTAAACGGATGTATACCTAAAATCAGTTTATAAAAAATGACAGCCAAGCCAAAACGATCCCAAGACTCCCCTACAGTAGAGTTAACAGTCCTATGCGTGTTTTTATAAAACTCTGGTGGAGTATATTCAGGCGTTGCTACAGGAGCTGGAAATATAGCTCGACCATTTTCGATCACTTCTACCGAATCGGTATCAACTATAGATATAAGTCCATTAGGCTGGACTACAACATTATCAGGTTTTAGATCGACCAAAACATAACGATCAGCAGAATGGATTTGGTAAATAGCTGTTGCTAAATTGAAACAAATTCTCAACCTCAACTCCCAAGACCTTGGGTTCTTACGATCAAACCGTCGCCATTCACCAGATAGTTTTCTAGGCAATTTGCTCAAACAAAGTACCTCCAGTTTTTCCCCTTTCACAAAAGGCATTATAAACCCTACAAACCGACCGTTTTTGTACAGGCCATCCGTGATCCAGACAATAGGTGAATGCTGATTAGGGTCGTTAACCGACTCATGTGGCGGATGATTAATTAAATAATTAACCTTTTGCTCTCTTAGAGCTGTTTGTTTAGGAGGATGATAGATTTTAGCAACATAGCCCTTATAGTTTGCAGGTGAGGTTATTCTATACAGGTTGCCCTCTCCTCCACCAGCAAAAGGTTTAGAAGATAGTCGTATCTTTTCTTTCGCAATTTTAAGATAATAACTACTGGGCATTTAACTAAATTGAGATCTTAACTATATACAAGTTTTAAAGATAATAAAACTCTTTAGATTAACACCTTATCAACTACAAATCGTCTGGAATCATTTCTTCATCTGGTATAAAATTTTCGTTGTGTTGCAACAAAGCTCCTTCTACTATCAATACCTGAGCAAGAATATAGGTCACCATAATGAAAAACCCAGAATAAGGGAAGTCTGGTATCACAAAACGATCTATTCCTATCATTAGATCCGAAGCCATAAAAATAGCGGCTCCAAAGAACACCAATTTAAAACTGCGCTCAGAAACTCTCCATTTTCGGTCTAAGGAATAACCCACCATTACAATAATGGCATTTATATAAATAAACACTGCTATTTTCATCACTACATTCTCCAACTCAGGGAAAGCAAATGCATAAAATCCCCAACCTATAATAACAAAAGGGGCTACAATTTTAGGACTCCTTTTCAAGGCACTATTCTCAATATCAGGTGCTTGCTGATAAGCCAAACTATAGATCAGTTGCATTATCAAAAAGCTCCCTAAACCTAGCATAAAATAGAGTTTGATAGTGATAGCGCCATCTCTAGCAAACATCAAAGCGACATCTCCTCCCCATGCAAAAACAAGGGCTGCTAAAATTAGCTTAGTAAAAGCATTTTTGTTGTCTTTGGTTTGCCAATACCAATAGATCATCAATAAGGGCATCAACAATGGCTTAAATATATAATCTAGCTGTGAGGCTAAATCGCCCTCTACTAATCTGCCTGTCAAGCAACCTATAGTTACGATGGCAAAGAGAATGTAAAATCCTATCTTCATGTTTATATTTTATTTTTTCTAAAATTAGAAAAAATATTCAGAACTTAGCTATTAAACGAATCAACTTATGAATCAAGAAGAATTATTGGACCATGATGAGCAAGAAAGTAGAGGCAAAGAGCTTTGGATGGCTGTACAATGGTGGGAAAAGAAACGTTTGAATTATAATATAATAGTTGGTTTGTGTGGTCTAACCAGTCTTGGTTTTCTGCTTACATCTGATGGATTTTTTCAAGAGAATAATAAAGCTGCTATTTACACCATTCTTTTTATCAGTAGTTGTTGCTATGCAATAGCAGCTAATGTAGCATACACTAGTGGTGCAGCTATCGAAATGTTAACTATTTATTACTCCAAGAACCGCTTCAATAATCTCACTCGTAGTATTTTATGGGGTATTGGCCTGTTTTTCTCCGTCCTCCTAACTTTAGGGATAGGATTGGCAGCTTATACAACTACCCCCAATAATTTCTAAAACTTAGGTTGTATCGCTATTATTACTCCAAATTTCTGAGTAGTTGGCAATTCTAGTTGTGTCAACCTCCACATAAAATCGATTCTAAACAATTTCAGAATATTTTCGACACCAAACCCCACTTCTGCATAAAACTTAGGAGCCTGCATTCCTAAAGGAATATCCAAGATATTTCGACTTTCTTTAGACAAACGTCCCATAAGTCCTTTGAAGACCGTCAACAGACGCAAATCCAGTTTGTTAATAAATGGAATCGTATTCATAATCCAGCCATCAAAATGATGTTCCATCCAAAAAGAAACATGTTCATCGCTTACAAACTCAAACTCATTCATCAGACCATAAGCATATTTATTGTGCATGATGCTTTCATTGCCCAAATGCATTTTTAGTAAAGGGTAAGGTGCTCCACCAAACGTTTTGCTAGCCCCTATTTCATACCAAGTAAACCCTGCTTGCCAATTTAAACGATGTTGTGCCTTAAGATCTAGTTTATGATAGGTGTAATCCCCTCCCAAAAGCCCCTTAATTCCTAATGTATAATCTAACCAAAATATTGGAAACTTAGAGCCATTGGTAAACCGCATAAACCCTCCATTTCCTGTAAAAAACCCTTCTTTGTAGCCAAAATGTGTTTGCAACTTTGCTTCTATCACTTTAAAATTCTCTACAGGTAGATTTCCATCCTCAGAACTAAACTCAAACACATTAGGAACAGAATAAAAAATACGCTGCTGAAAAGACAAGGTATTATCCAATCCCTTCACCCATTCTTTGGTATAAGAGAGGCGCATTTCTCGTATTTTCATCAACTTATCTAAAGGGTCTCTTCTAGTAAGTGATGCTATCAAGTTGTCATATTTATACAATCGATTGAGACGCCCCAACATGACAAAATCATACTTATAAAACCCCGTAAGCATATGCCAACGTTTATATTTACTAGGCAAATGGAGATTAAAACTCATGCTATATTTCCACTCCTTATCCTTGAACCCATAGGCTCCATAACCCATCAACTGTATCCTTTTGCTAAACTTTTTGGTTGTTCGCACCTTCATTTTCAAGCGAACACCTTCTATGTCGTTCCAGCTTACAAATTCAGGGAAACGACCAAATTCAACTGGTCCAAATGGTATGTAAGCAGTAGTTGCCACATAACCTATATATTCTAATGCCTTATAAGTTGGTGTCCGTTTTACAGAATCCACCATATCATAAATCCCTTTTTCCTTTGCAGAAAGCGTATCTACACGAGCCTCTGTCCAATATTCCTCTGACTGTTTTCTTGCACTATCTGCCCAGACTTCAGGTTCTCCATCAAACAAAGTATCTGGTAAGGGTATATTTAGTTTTATGTTTTTGTGGGTAGAATATTTATTAACCCTAATGGTATTTTTTCGCTTCTTTTTGCGTTTTTTCTTCAAATCGAGCAGCTCTATAGCAAGCATTATCTCCATATGCTCATACTCTTTCATCCAAAGGTCTAAAGAAACTGCATAATCATATCGCTGATGAATCTTGTACTTCTTAACAAAATTAAGGTTGATGTATGGAGAAATCTCTAAGTCAATAGTTTGTATAGCAAAGGTGGGTTGATGAATCCAAGCAGAACCCAAAAAAGTAAAATCTTTTTGACGACGACCTACAAAATCGAGTTTGTAATATTTATCTCCATTACGTTCTATACTATCACTCAAAAAATAACGATAAGTAGTATTAGCACCACCAGCAAAAGGCCCTATAAAAGATTTCCCTACAAAAACAATCAAATCATCATAAGGATTAATATCTTCTAATTGTTCTCCCAAAAACTCTGAAACTGTTTCATTTTCTATCCCTGAGAGTTTATCCGCTTTTACTATTGCTTTTTTGCCTTTAGGTGTTTTTCTATAATACACCTTTTTGGAGGTCTCTTTGAGCATGGATGGCAAAAATTTCTCGCCTGCTGCATTCGTCTGCACATAATCATAAACCACTGAAAAGTTCTTTCGGAGAAACTTAAAGTTTTGAAAGAACTTAGACAGATTGAACAAATCGAACTGAACCTTAGTATAATCGTCATACTCATAAGAGTCTATTCTGTCCATATTATTGGTCTGCTTATTCTTAACCACATTTCGCCACAATGTGATGGCAGCAGTATCTTTCGGCATTTTTTTTCTCCGCTTAGCAGTCACCGTAGCAGTTGTTAAGGTTGCACTTCTACTGCTCAAGGATATATTAAGTTCTTGCTCAACATTTTGTGTAATAGCAAATTGTTTAGTCTCATAGCCCAAAAACCTAAAACCAATACTATCTATAGCTTCTGTTGTTTTGAGCTCATACACTCCATCTATATTAGCATTTCCTCCCATTACTGTACCTAGAAAATATACATCTACAAATGGTAATGGATCACCTGTTTCGGCATCCATAACTATTCCTCTAACAACAGTTTCGGCTTGCCCCAATAGGGAAATGCTACTTAGTAAAAAACAGCTTAGAGCAAAAAAAATATTCAAATACCTCATCAACAGTATTGGGTAATAATGGAAGTGGTTTCTAAACAACTTCATGATATAATTTATTGATAAAAAAACGGCTTATTATAATCTTAGTCAATCTCAAAATTATAACTAATATACATAAACGTCGTTTTTTGTTTTCCAATCCACTAAAATACTACCAAAGTTTATTTTTAATGCTGAAAAATGTATTATAATTGAGTACTAAGTATAAAACCCAAATTAATGACTAGTAAAATTAATTGATTTTTAGTTATTATTTATTCTGCCTTTATACTTAAAAGATATTCTTAGTTCCAAAATCTAAATTACTACTCAACCATGAGAGAAATAGACAATAATGAAGAGTTTGAACAATGGCTAGGTTCTGCACCAGAAGTACTGCCCAAAGTAGCTATCCAAAGCTTAAACCTAACAGCCTATCATGAACAACTTTGCAATATAAGCACACCTGGCAGCCTATTTTTGGGTTGTACCTTGACAGAACGTGCTGCTGGACATATCGTAACTACTGGAGGTGTAGTCATTCCACAACTAGAAGAATTTTTATTTTGCGTGCATCGAGCACGTTTATACAAACCGATGGAATTGTTCAAGGGTTTTGATCCTTCTCATCAAGAAGGTTATTATGAGACTGTTGATTACCAAATATATAAGCAATACCTTGCACAAGGACGAGCCAATCCACCTTCTATACAAACAACCTTAGCTCGACGACTACATGACCACAGTATTACAGAAGCTTTGGATGATGCCATTGCAAACAAAAAAGTAGTTGCCATCATGGGAGGACACAGTATGGAGCGAAGAGATCCATTTTATAGTCAAATTGCTCGCTTGTCTCGCACACTTACTCAAAAAGGCTTTTTGATGGTTAGTGGTGGCGGGCCTGGAGCTATGGAAGCCACTCATTTAGGTGCTTTTTTTGCAGCTCGCCCACTCAAAGATTTGGAAGCGGCTATTGCTGAGCTTAGTGTTCGTCCTCCTAATGCACCCAAAGGTAGAGAATATGCTGATTGGGATTGGCTGCATCGTGCTTGGGAGGTTGCCCAAAAATTTCCTATTCCGAAAGGAAAAGAAGAAGAGTGTATGAGCATTGGCATCCCTACTTGGCTATATGGACATGAGCCTCCTGCCCTTTTTGCTACTCATATTGCTAAATATTTTGCTAATAGTGTGCGAGAGGATGGCTTGCTAATGATTGCTAAACATGGGGTTATTTTTGCCCCTGGAAGTGCTGGAACCACTCAAGAGATATTCCAAGATGCTACTCAAAACCACTATGCTAAAAGCTCCAAACTCCATGTTTCGCCTATGATTCTGTTTGGCAAAAAACATTGGACAGAAGTGCGCCCAGTATGGCCCCTACTTCAAAAAGTAACAGAAAATGAGGTTTACGGAGAGTTGCTTGCACTCACAGACAACACAGAAGAAATTGTTCGTCGTATTTTGAACTATAATCCGGACGTATACAAGCTTTGGGAGGATTAGAATAAGCTTCCTCCCTCAAAAAATAAGGAGCTAAGTCATATAAGACTTAGCTCCTTCCTTATCAAAGACTACCTTTAGTACCCCTTATTTATATGTTCTCAAGTAAGCAATTACCATATCTACAATATCATTTTTGACACCTGTCGAAAAAGTTTTGTGGCTATTCAAATAAACATCGGTATAATTATCTCCTAAAAACTCTAAGTTTTGCTCTTTTCCTTGTGCTACAAAATCAGGCAATAGAATTTTATAGGTTTTAGCATCATCTATTGCTTTGCCATCTATCATATGTTTGCCATCCTTGGATGTAACATTTCTTGTAGTTTGCAAAAATCCTCCAACCCCTATATTCTTAACCAATCCTATTTCTAGCAACTTTTTAGTATTTTTCCCATCTAACTCTATTAAGGTAATGCCTCCTCCAAACGGAAAAGTTCTTAGTATATCGTATTGCGTAATATTGCCTGTAAGCTTGTCATCTACACGTACAGAACCACTGTTTATTACAGCAAAATCAGCAGTTTTATCTTGAGCCCACATAGCCTCAGAAGTTACATAACCTAGCTCTGTAGGAAACTCTCGAATATGTATCTCTAAACCATCTAATATTTTATCCGTTTTGCAGATAATTTCATTCGCATCATAGCCTCCACTGCTCATAATCTCATCCACTTTATTCAGCCATTTATCCACTACCTTTTTCACCTCAGGATCGTCTTCTATTTTATCATCAATTTTCACCAATTCAGAAGTAAAACTTGATTTTTTGCTACTGGTATTATACTTAAAACGATGTACATAAACAGTACGAGCATTAGCATCTGCCTTTGTTATTTTTACTTTACCTACATTAAACTCCATATTGTTATGGTCATGCCCTCCTATCAATAGTTTAAATTCAGGCATAGCCACAGCTAATAAAGAATCTTGGTAACGATCTAGATGCGTAATTGCAATAGCTATGTCTATTTGATCTTTGATCTTATCATAGGTCTTTCGAGCAGACTCATTTACATCTTCATAATGAACATACTTGGCCTTATTGAATGGTATAGTTACTCCTATAATCCCTATATTCATTTTATCCCCTGCTGCATTTTTCACCTCATGTATAGCATACTCAGGTACAGCTTCTTTTTTACCATCTTTCTCTCTATAAAAGGCCTCTTTAGTATCTGCTCTAAAGGTGTTGCAACTTGTCCAACCAAAGTTAGATTCATTCATTCTACTCTGAAAATCAGCTGGTTTCAGATCAAACTCATGATTGCCATAAGTGACATAGTCGAAGCCCATAGCATTCATCACATCAACCATTTGAGCACCTTTGATGCGTTTACCATTATCTTTGATGGTTCCAATCAGTGATGGACTCAAAAAATCTCCTGCATGCACCGTTATGGTATTTGGATTTTCGGCTTGTAATTTTTTCTGAAAGGTTTCTACTCTTGCCATTCCTCCTACTTTTCCTCCCTCTAATGGAGCTATCTCATAAACATCATTGAGCTGTAAAATGGTGAAACTAATCTCGCCCTTAGTTTTGGACGTAGAGCTGGTAGTTGTACAGCTTTGCCCGAAAAAAACGATGGCTATTAGTACTAAAAATGTGTACTTAGTGATTTGCATAATCTAAATTTAATTGACTTATAAAATAGGCTGCAAAGATAAGTAATAGTTTTGCATTTTTATGGCATCTATAATAGGAATAGACCAGTTGTGATGAAAATCATTAAAAAGGATTTATCCAAACTTGATGCATAGCAAAATGCAATGTTTTGAAGTTTTATCTACTTACCATTTGAATCCCCCTAGCCCCCTTTACAAAGGAATGTAGGATATAAATACATTGTGTATATAAAATCCCTCTTATAAAGGGGGCTAGGGGGATTTTCATAACTATCTAATATCAATTAACCAAAACCTTCTCCACAAAAACAACCTCCCCAGCCTCTAGCACCTGAACCACATAAGCCCCAACAGGTAAATCAGAAACAGGTAAAACATAAGTAATGTCACCACCATGCAACTGCCCATACTCCTGCAAGACACGTCCCTGTAAATCTACCAAACGAATAGAGACATCATGCTCCAAGTTTTTAGGTCGATGCAAATAAACATTAATAAAGTCACTAGCAGGATTCGGATATAAAGCGACTTGTACAGCTAGCTTTTCCTCATCTTCTACCTCTTCCACGTCACTTAATAGATGGCAACCAGGCACCAAGCAACCATGCTCATCTAGTTTGAGCAACCAACCTTGTTGGTAGGCACCTAGACCATTTATTTTTGACTCACCACTTATGAGCAAGCCATTATCATAAGTCAACTCTGCATCATAAACCATGTGTTGAGCTAGATGAACACTCAAAAAGTGATAACGACGGTTATATAAACTGTCACCATTAGGTGATAGCCGTACGACCCAGCCATCTCTTATACTTTTATAGGGAGGTTGAGCAGAATAAGAATGTGCACCATGACCGATAGCCCATATACTACTATCGGGTAATTCTATGAGGCGTTGTATTTTTAAATTATCATCTATTCCATAGCTTCCTCTTAAAGGGGTTCCCCATAGTAAGTTGCGTGCAGTATCTAGTTTAAATACATAGGCTGCTGTATCATAGTAATAATTGGTATTTGGATTGACATAATCCTCTCTCCCCAATGAAGAGGCAATTAGCCAATTCCCATCTCTTGTTTTTATCACATCATTGGCACCAAACACTTGTAAACTATTTGGGCTAGACCATTCCCATAATTTATTCCCTAAGCTATCTAACTTAATTAAATGACATTCTACGGTATAGTTTTTAGTTATCCAAGCTAAATCGGTTTGGACAAAACCAATTATAAAACCTCCATCATCATCCTGCCATATGTCAAAATCATAACTATCAAATACTCTAGAGTATTGATAATGCCAAAGTTCATTGCCTAAACTATCTAGTCGAAATACAACAAAACCATCACTCAAACTTGCATTTGTTAGAGCTGCAAAAATATAACCACTATCTCTTGTAGAAATAACATCATCTAACCTTATATAACCATTTGGATATAGAGGGTTTTTATACTCTTTCATCCATAAACTATCCCCATAACTATCATATTTTATCAGTATTGCTGACATTCCTCCTGTGTCATATATACTATACCCTCCAACTATTAAATTGTCATCATATGTAGTATGTAAGTTAGGATTCCATGTTTCATAAGTCTTAATATGAGTATTTGTAATAACCTTTGTAAATATTGTGTCTCCATTCAAATCATACTTGATAAAAATATTAGCTGTGTTAGTTATATCATCTGCTATTATTCCTGTTGCATAATAACAACTATCTGTTGCTTCCACAGCAGTGATCACTGCAGCTAATTGACCAAAACTCATTCGCTTATTAAAAGTAATTTGAGCATTACTAGCACATATCCATGAGATTAAAACGACTGTTAGTAAACTTTTCATAACCTATCATATAAAATTAAAATGGCTTTGTCAAACCCAAAGGAGTTCAACAAAGCCATATTTTTAGTATCAAGTGATTAAAACTAGTTTTTCATAAACTTCTTATTAAACACTCCTTGCTCTGATACAATCTTGATGTTGTAAACACCTGCGCTCAAGGTTTGTATATTGATCAACTCTTTTTGTTTTGCATTAGAGCGTTCTAAAACCATCTTACCCGAAATATCATAGATAATTATAGTATGATTTTCTAGCCCTGTTACATCTACATGCAAGCCTTCTTTTGCTGGATTTGGGTAAACATTTACAGAAGCTAATACAGTTGTAGCTTGAGGTCCTGAGCCTGTAATGGTAGAACCTGTTATGTTTATATTATCAACAAACAAATTATTTCCATTATACCCTCTATTCTCAAAATAGAACTTAGTTTCAAGTGCAGGGAGACTAAGCCCTGAAAGGTTTACCGTTTCTGTTCTCCACTCCGAAGCAGAAGGGCTAAATGAAAGAGCAAAAGTAGTACCTGTTGTACTTAAATCTAAGCCCCCTTTTTCCCATATTTTATGTAGTGTTACTCCACAATCATTAGAATAATAAACTGCCATGGTATCTGATTTTGCAGTTGAGTGGGGAGCATAAGCTACATCAAAACTAAGAGAGGTACCTGTGTACTGCGAAAGGTCTATAGCTGGTGTATAAAAGTAATCTACATTAGGGCCACTATAGGAATAATTATTTATAAAAGCACAACCTGTATTGATTCCAAAACCACCTAGACCTGCAAAGGTTCCCCATGTTTTGTCTCCATCAGGATTCTCTATATCCCAATCTGTAGGGAAAATACCACCGTCAAACCCTTCTTGAAGATCTAAAGAAGCTGTTGGATTGCTGACATCGATATAGTTTTGAAGTACAAGTGTATCTGAACCACCTGTGTTAGTTGCTATAATGGTTACATCATAAGTTCCAGAATTAGCATAATTGACTGTTGGCATTTGTGCTGTACTTGTAGCAGGTGTTCCTCCAGGAAACATCCAACTTATGGTATTATATTGTGTAGAGGCATTGGTAAAGGTAATATCTTCGCCAGGGCAAATTTCTACCTCGTTAGCAAAACCATTTGCTTGAGGAGGCAATACAGGCAATGTAGCATTAGTATGTACTGGACTCTCCCATATACCACGCCCAAAGGTACCTGCTCTTAATACATTTGATCCATAAGGTATTTCTAATTCGGATATAGTCACATTGGGTAAACCCGTCATGTATAGTTGCCAAGTTGTGCCCGAATTATTATTCAAGAAATATACTCCATAATCCATTCCTATATAGATATCATCATTTGCACTCCAATCATGATGGACAACAGTGTTGGCTGGAAAATTTGGTAGATTCCCAGATATATTGGTCCAACTTAAACCTCCATTGGTACTCTTATAAATCTTATTTCCTGAAGAATAATTACTCAAGGTAACCCAAACAATATCAGGATTGGTATGATGGATTTCTATACTTGTAACTGTATTGGGTAAAGAAACGGTAGACCAACTAGTTCCTCCATTTATAGTCTTCCGAACATTAAATCCATCTGAAGCATAAATAATATTGCTATTAGATGGAGCTACTTTGACAATATCAAGCTTTCCCATACCTCCAAAATTGCTGATAGCAACAGAGGTTGCTCCTCTATCGGTAGATTTCCATACATTATCATAACCTGCATATATTGTAGTTGGTACATTAGGATCAATTTCCATTGGGGTTACCCATCCTCCACTCTCTGTTACATTCGTAAATATACTTATGCTGCTTGTACCTCCATTCATTGTTCTATAAAAACTACCATTTTGGTAAGAGGCATAGATAATATACTTGTCGGTATAATCGATCTGATTATCCATTCCATCACCACCACCAATCCTTGACCAATTATTATTTTTGTGTATATAGGTGCCATTATCTTGAGCTCCACCAGTCATTTGACTAGTATCTGTTACGGCAGATGAAAATTTATAAAACTGTGTAATCTCCATGTCTCCAATCAAATTTTCCCAACTACTACCTCCAGTTAAGGAACGATGGATTCCTCCATCATTACCACAATAAAGATAGTTTCCAAAATATTCTAACCAGTGAATGTCTGGATGGATTCCTGAGTTGAGTGCACTACTAAATGTAGCTCCACCATCTTGAGATCGATAAACATAAACAGCTCCAATATGTAAATCATTTTCGTTAGTTGGCGATACTGCAAATGCCATATCATACCATACTTGATTACCCAAAGGATCTCCTGTAGAGGCTGTATGCATTTGAGAGAAGGAAGCTCCACTATTGGTAGATTTATAGACTAAGGTACTCCCACTTCCTCCGGCTAATACATACACTACATTAGGATTAGCGGGAGTAACCGCAACTTGTAGACGTGTAAAACCTGAAAAAGGCAACCCACTGGTAACCAGACTAAAGGAAACGCCCCCATTGGTTGACTTATAAAATCTATTATCATTTACATAATACATAGTAGATGGAGTCCCTGGCTTAAATTCAAAATCTTCAACACTACCACTTACTATAGTTGTCCAGTTTTGACCACCATTGGTAGACCTATACATTCCTGAATGTGAGATTGCAAAGACATTAGTAGAACTTCCTGGAACAAACTCTATTTTGCCCCCTCTCACAAAGCTTGGAGAACTATAATTGATAGAAGTAGTATTCCAAGTCTGTCCACCATTGGTTGATCTAAATATTCCGTGCGAATAGCCCTGAGTATGATTAAAATCACCTGTGTTGATTAATACATTATTAGAATTATTAGGATCGACAGCTATACCAGAAACTGATACTGTAGACAAAAAATCGGTGAGAGGTTCCCAGTTCTGTCCCGCATTGGTTGTCTTCCAGCAACCTCCCGAAGGTGAGCCTATATAGATTGTATTAGAATTGTTTGGATCTACTTCTATAAAATTGATTCTTCCGTTTCCATAAGAAACCCCTGTAGGGCCTTTAGGATACCAGCTAGCAGCGTTAGGTGCTCTATTCGCTGAGTTATTCTTCAAGCTTTCGAAACCAGCATAGGCATCTTGAAGTGTTTTTCTAGTAGGGAAATTGCCCTTTTCATCAACTCTTGTTGACCAAAAATGCTCAAATCGCTTGAATTGCTTCCAACCATAGCCTTTCACATAGCTTTTGCCATCCCAATAGGCATTAAAAGCAGCTTGTAATTCAGGCAAGCTTGCATTTTGATTTTTGAGCCTTACCCAATCATCTGGTTTTTGTGCATCTGAAAAATTGAGAACTAAAAAGAATAAAAATATTGTGCTAAAGAAATACCTTTTCATGCTATTAATTTATTTTAATAAATAAGTCAGACCTTTCTTTTCTTAAGAGTGTGTTGGGAGTTTTTATATCTAAAATTGAAAACTTCGGAAAAGTATAAAAGTAGTAGATAATAGTTAATTTGTGAGTTTAAAAACCAGAAAATGATGTTTAAAGAGTACATAGAAGCCTTGCAAGAAACTCAGTCTG
>JAAEPD010000063.1 GCA_024222455.1 Aureispira sp. | reverse complement strand
GAAGTAATCAAAGCATATATAGAGAATCACAACGATTCTAAGCAAAGTGATAACTCGAATAATATTTCTTTAGAATAGTCAGGGGACTTATAGTCCTAATTTTTAACCTACCAGACTTCAGCTGGTAGTATTTCAGTCTAAGACAATGGTCTATGATGTTATTGTAATAGGAGCTGGTCAAAGTGGCTTGACTGTAGGCTATTATCTACGAAGAGCCAAACTTGACTATTTAATTTTGGATGGGCAAGAAAAGGCTGGTGGCGCTTGGTTGCATACCTGGGACTCCTTACAGTTATTTTCGCCAGCCAATCATAGTTCTATCTCAGGATGGTTAATGCCAAAAACGGAAGGAGCTTATCCTAGTCGTCAAGAAGCTATTGATTACTTAACAAAATATGAACAGCGTTACAAATTGCCTGTAAACCGACCTGTACAAGTTTTAAATGTTACTCAGGATAATGGAGTTTTTGAATTAGAAACTACACAAGGGCAATTTCAGACCAAAGCATTGGTTAGTGCTACAGGCACTTGGCAGAAGCCATATGTTCCAAGCTATAAAGATCAAGAACTTTTTGAGGGAGAACAACTCCATTCGGCTCATTACAAAAATGAACAGCCTTTTGTCAATAAAAATGTAATGATAGTGGGAGGTGGCAATTCTGCTGCTCAAATCTTAGCTGAAGTCTCTCAAGTAGCTGCTCAAACGACTTGGATTACCTTAGAAGACCCCGAGTTTTTACCAGATGATGTAGATGGACGCTACTTATTTGAATATTATACCAAACTCTATCAAGCACAAAAAGAGGGTAGAGACTTACCAAAAGTCAGTTTAGCCAATATTGTAATGGTCGATTCTGTCAAAGAAGCTCGTGAGCTTAATGTATTACATGCTTTACCACCTTTTGATGGCTTTGATGAAGATGGTGTTTATTGGGAAAATGGAAGTCACATAGATTTGGATGCTGTTATATGGTGTACTGGATTCAAACCTGCCTTAGATTATTTGAAACCGCTTAATATTATAACTCCTAAGGGACGCATAAATACTAAGTTGACTAAAGCTTTGGATATAGAAGGGCTTTGGACTGTTGGTTACGGCAATTGGACTGGATATGCTTCTGCTACTTTGATAGGAGTTGGGCGTACTGCTCAGCGAACTGTAAAGGAGATACAAGAATGGTTGAATGATGAGGTATAGAATAAAAGTATTAAACCTTTTGATGAAGGGACTTAAAAATACTGAAGAACGGCAAACTTACTTAGAAGGTTTAGGTGATGAGTATGAACGACTCCAAAATTCTCCAGAAGTATTTATTGATCAACGAGATTATCGAATTTATCCTATCGTTACTATTGGTGACCAAGTCTGGTTGGGCGAAAACTTAGCCTATGATAGTGGTGAGGGAACTTATATCTATGATGATGATGATAATAATTTGTATAAATATGGACGATTATATACTTGGGAAGCCGCAATGCGAGCTTGTCCTCAATGTTGGGAATTGCCAAGTATAGAGGACTTAACAACTTTGGCTGAAAATGCTGGAGGTTATTATAATGGGGTAACAAACAAAGAATATGGTGATGAGGTGAAAGGGTATAGAGCTCTTAGTAATCATGCCAATAATAGTTTTCAGATATTGTTAGGAGGCTATAGGAATACCCAAGAACAGTGTTTAGGAATAGGTTCAGCAGGGTGTTTAGGATCGGCATCTGCTGGTAGTGGAACAAGCAAATGGCATATGTGGTTTGAATATGAAGAAAGTGTAGAGATAGAAGAGATGTCTCCAAATCTAGCTTTTTCAGTTAGGTGTATCAAAAAGCTTGATTGATCATTGAATAATACAAATGATCAATAGTGAATAATGCTGGCCAGCAAGGATTTTAAATATGTTCTTAAGTTAGAGGCAATTCAAAAGTTTCTTTTTTACCATTTTCGTAGTTTACCAAAAGTGTTTTACCATCTTCTAAAAATTTGAAGTCTTTTGCACCTGAGTTATATTCACCAGAAGTACTTGCGTATTCACTACGCCAAAAGGTTTTGAATATTTGCCTATTTTTTTTGTGTCGGATTGTGATTTCGTATTTAGTATCAGACTCAAAGTAAGATCCTCGATCACGAATGATCGACCAAGCAATTTCCCATGTAGTATTGCTCATAGTAGTTTTTTTTTGATAGAAATGAGTTAATTACTTTTTAGAGCTTGGAGTATTTTTAGAGCTTAGTTTAGTTTTTAAACTAAGTGTCGCCAAGCAATAGGTATTACGTATTTCTATCCAAAAAGGTTTGGGGTTATGAGCATTATTTTTAGAATTTATAATACCCTTTTAAGATAAGCCAACTGATGACTATATTCTTCTCCAACTTTTATGCCTTTGCTGTCTAATATATCTATACGAACCTTACCAGAAGCATGGATTATCTGTCCATCAGACCAAATCATCCCAACATGAGTAATACGTCCTTTTTCATTGGCAAAGAAAGCTAAATCTCCCAACTTTTGTTGTCCAAAATCAATAGCTTGTCCTATTTCAGCTTGTTGGTAAGCATCTCTAGGCAAAAGAAGGCCTATGAGCCTATATATTAGCTGCATATAGCCCGAACAATCTACTCCAAAAACAGATCGACCACCCCATAAATAAGGTGTATTGAGAAAAAGTAGAGCAGACTCCTCTAGTTGTGTTTGTTTGTCAGCTAAAGAGGCCTGTTCAAAATCGTTAGAATCGTCTTTTATATCTAGAATTGGGCTGCCTAATAGCCGATATTGCTGTGCATTAGCCAAGTTTTCTACAGCTAGTGGGCAGAAGGTCTGACATTGGGTATATTCCTGCCATTGTTGTGTACTAATTGGAGTATGTTGTTTTCGGTCTAGCCATGCCTCGTAGCCATCAAAATAACAACGAATTTTTAACCACTCCTTCTTTTGTTCTAATACTTCATAACATTCGCCCCAAAGGAGTTGAGTCACCATTTCGCTGCTGTGCTTGGCTTGCCCTCTTAGAGGGACTATTGATAGTTTACATAGTCCGTAAGTCATAGTTATACTGTGTTGTTATCATCATCAATTAATGAGTCGTAGTCAGTAGGGGACTTGGTTGTTCTTTTTCCCCACATATTTACAATATATCCTAATAATGTAGCAGGTACTCCAAATAAGACTAGATCTATTAGGATTAAATCATAAAAACCATGTTCGAAGGCATCGCTAATTATAAGTGTAATAAGAATTGACCAAGCTAATACCCCAACTATTGCTAACATTAAAAGAATTAAAGCAACTATTTCTATGAAGCTACTACCTTCAGAAGAAGATTTTTCTTGTTTGGATACTATAAATGGAATTATTAATAAAATAAGTCCAAAAATGGCGATTATGATAGTGAAAAATGTATTTGCTTCACTAGTACCTCTAGCTGATGTTTGGCAAGCTGTAGTAAAAAAAGGAAGTAGAATTATTAGCCAATAGTAATATTTATTTGTAGAGTGTTTCATAACTTTAAAAGATGAATTGTTTTGTGTTTAATTAGTTGATTACTAATTGTTTGTAGGTTTATTTTGGTTGATTGGATGCCAATAAATGAATAAAAAGAGCTTAACTCTTAATTTATTAATAGTTAATTTAATAAAATCTAAGGAGAATATAGGGGCAAGGATATTCCTATTCGACAGTTAGTGTTGGAATCAAGGTTTCAATACAATCCTTGTATTATTAATCAATTTCTCAAGACTTTATTAAAATCCTATTATTATGAACAAAACAACCGTCTTAATTTTATTGGCTGTAGCTTGGTGTCTCTCTACCATTAATGCTCAAGAACAACGTCCAATGCATGAATGGTGTTATATGCAACAAAAAGGCATGACTTTTCAAGCTATCAATGCATTGATGGAAGCCAAACATCAAGGGAAGTCAAGTTCGAAGCGTTCCGAAAATTATAGTAGAGAATACAAGCAATACAAACGTTGGGCAACTATGTGGAAATCTAGAGTGGATGCAGATGGAAACTTTGTATCGCCAATGCATACGTACAATGAATGGTTAAAGATTCAAAAAGACACAGACTTGTCTAGGTCAAGTGCAGGTGCCAATTGGACTTCTCTAGGGCCTTCTACTTTGCCTACAGATACTTCTGTAACTTATACAGGTTTAGGGCGCTTAAATGCTATTGCTTTTGAGCCAGGAAATAACAATACTATATGGGTAGGCTCTCCTAGTGGTGGTCTGTGGAAATCTACAACTGGTGGTTCTGCTTGGAGTCCTATGACTGATGGTTTACCTGTAATGGGAATTAGCGATATTGTTATTGACCATAGCAATGTGAATACTATGTATATTGCTACAGGTGATGCAGATGGACAACATACACCTTCTATTGGTGTCATGAAATCTACAAATGGTGGAGCAACTTGGGCAACTACAGGACTTAATTTTATGAAAGATAGTACTTTTCAGGTCCCACATATGGTGATGCATCCAAGTACTTCTGCTACATTGTTGGCAACTTCTAGTAAAGGAATTTATAAGACAACCAATGGTGGTACAACTTGGACTTTAGTACATACAGGAAAAACACATGCAATTATGTATGGTGCTGGTAGCTCTACAGTTATGTATGCTACTGCTGATGGAGGTTATGATGCACAATGGAATGTTATCTCAGCTAAGATTCTGAAATCCACTAATGGTGGAGACACATGGGCAGATATTACACCTACTGCAATCCAAAACAGTAATAGCGAAAAGGTAGAAATAGCTGTAACTGCTGCTGATCCTAACTTCTTATTTGCCTATGGAAATGATAATACAGCAGTCACTTCTAGTAATGGAGGTACAACTTGGTCTACTATGGCAACTTTTCCTACACAGTTTGATGCTCAAGGTACCTATAATACAGCTATTGCAATAGCCCCAAACAATAAGAATTTATTGATGATAGGTGGCGTAAATGAATGGCGTTCTACCAATGGTGGTACAACATGGGAGATTTATCTAGATGGTTATTGGTCTCAAGGAAACCCTTATTTTTATGTGCATTCTGATCATCATATGTTTAAATTTATGCCAGGTAGCAATACTATTATGTTTGCTTGTCATGATGGTGGTGTCCATAAGGGAGATGTTACAGCAAGTACACCATGGACTGATTTGTCTTCAGGTCTAGGAATAACACAACATTATGGTTTAGGATTGGCAGGTAACAATGCTTCTGTTGTTATAGCTGGAGCGCAAGATAATGATGCTATTCGATATACTGGTAGTGGTACTTGGGCAACTGTTTTTGGTCCTGTAGATGGTATAGATGGAGTTGTTGATTACTCTAGTCCAACGCTGATAGGTTATGCCACTAAGCAAGAAGGTGATTTTGTACGTACAACAGATGGTTAGTCTAACCAAGACTATTTGAATCTACCTAATGGGGCTGATTTTGTATGGCCTTTATTGATTGATCCTGTGACTCCAACAGTCTTATATGGTGGTGGTGATGGTGTTTATAAGTCTACGGATAGAGGAGATACTTGGACTTTGCTTTCTGCTACTATGCCTAATATGGTACAAGAGCTGGCTGTTGCCCCATCTAATTCTAACGTTATTTTTGCAAGCTCAGATACTAGCTATGAGAATAGTTTGCTGATAGCTACAACTAATGGTGGTACAACATGGTCTAACCTAACAAGCCCTACTTTGGGTGTGATTACTGGAATTGCCTTTGACCCTAATAATGCACAAACTGTTTATGTAACTTATGGTCGTTATGAATCAGGAGCAAAGGTGTTTAAGTCTATTAATGGAGGCGCTGCTTGGACTAATATTTCTACAGGTTTACCTAACTTGCCAATAAACTGTGTTACTACCCAAACTGGTGCAGGAGGTGATATGTATGTTGGTACAGATATAGGGGTTTATCATAGAGATAATGCCTCTTCTAGTTGGACAGCATTTAACACTAATTTACCTAATGTAATTGTTAAAGACTTAGAGATCAGTTATGCTAATAATAAGTTGCGTGCAGCTACTTTTGGTAGAGGTGTTTGGGAGTCAGATTTGAATACAGTAGCTACTAATGTAGAAAGAGTAGAAGCTGCTCAAGATTTAACGCTCAAAGCTTATCCAAATCCTACAACAGGACTGCTAAATATAGAAATTGCTCAAGAAAAGTGGATGCCTCAACAGTTTGATGTAGTTGTCTATAATTTAACGGGAGGTGTAGTGTACAACCAAACCAATGTAAAAAGAGGTGTGCACACTATAGATATGGCACATTTAGCAGATGGAGTTTATTTTGTAACAATTAAAACTCCTCATTTAATTAAAACAGAGCGTTTTCAGCTGATGAAGAAATAAATTTTTAGTTAATTTTAGTCTTATAATGTGGTTGGGCAGATTGGCGCCTAACCACTTTTTTTGGATAAGTTTAAAACTCCTTTTATGGCAATTCTAAAGATCTTACAGTTTTTTGCACTAGGACTAGGTGTTTTTTATTGTGGAAGTGGTCTGAAAATACAAAAAGCTACTGAGCAATTAATCAAAAGTGGAGTGCGTGGTGGTCAGCCCCAAACAGAGTATATTGTTTCTTTAAAAAGTAAAGGAAAAAAGGCAATAGAGATTAAAAAAATTTGGATAAAGAAGGATGGTGTATACTATACTCCAAAGTTTAATGTTATGGATGCAGCTGTTAAGAAAACAATGGCAACTGTTCCTGCAAATGAAGTGTTTACAGTAGTAGCTAGGTTGAGAAAGATGGACAAAGCAATGGATTTGCCTTCAGGCTTTGATGGAACTATGAAAATTGATTATACCCTAGCAGAAGAAGCTAAATCTATTTTGGTTAAGAAGCTGACTACTTTGGATGCTAAAAAACTGCGAGGACGTTAATTCTATTAGGATTAAATAAGTTATCTAAACAACAAAATGCTAGTTACTTTCGTATTCCTAATGAATATCTTTATATTCGATTTTTAGGTCTAAGTATTCTTTCATAGAAAAACGAAAGCTTTGCAATTATCCGTTATCTCGCCTGTATATAGAGCCGAAAAGATTGTAGAAGAACTGGTTCGGCAAATTATTGCTGCTGTAGAACCATTGGATCTAAAGTTTGAGATTATATTGGTAGAGGATGGCGGACCAGATAATTCTTGGCAACAAATAGAGCTTGCCTGCCAAAAAGATAAACGCGTAAAAGGTATAAAACTCAGTCGAAATTTTGGACAACATTATGCAATTACAGCAGGCTTAGAGGCGAGTTTGGGAGAATGGGTAGTAGTGATGGATTGTGATCTGCAAGATAGACCTGACGAAATACCTAAACTCTACCAAAAAGCTCAAGAAGGCTATGAGATTGTAGTTGCCCAACGTCTTAGCCGAAAAGATTCTTTTATAAAAAGAATGACCTCTAAATTATTTTATGCAATATTTAGTTACCTAACAGATACCCCACAAGATAGTAGTGTAGCCAATTTTGGAGTTTACCATAGAAAAGTAATTGATGCTGTTATCTCTATGAAAGATAGAGTGAGAGCATTTCCTATGCTGGTACAATGGGTTGGTTTTGATAAGCATGAGTTGGCTGTAGTTCACTCAGAAAGAGCTTCTGGAAAATCTTCTTATACCTTTTTGACATTATTATCTTTAGCATTTAATGTTATCATTTCTTTCTCTCAAAAACCATTAAGACTAACCTTGCAGCTTGGGCTATTTATTTCAGGAGTAGCAATATTAGTTGGTGTATACTACTTATATTTATTTTTAACTGGGAATATAACTGTACCTGGTTATGCAAGTATTATACTTTCTATATGGTTTTTATCGGGTATAATTATTTCTACTATGGGAATGATTGGGTTATATTTAGGAAGAGTGTATGACCAAGTAAAAGGTCGACCATTGTACATTATACAAGAAAAACGGAATACAGATGAGCAAGAATAAATATGCTAATATAGACGCTCTAGAGATAGAGGTGGGTATTAACACTATAATAGAACCTTCTGCAAGTATTCGGGGTGTTAATGGTAAGGCAAAAAGGATCGTAATTGGCGATAATTGCTATATAGGTAAGCATGTCCAAATTATTTGTGATGATTTCGAGTTAGGCGATTATTCTAAAATACATCACCAAACTAATGTGCATGGTTATGAACCTTGCTCTATAGGGCATAACTTATGGATGGGACAATATTGTATTGTTGACTCGATAGGAGGTACAACTATTGGGAATAACTGTGGAATTGGTGCCCATTCGCAACTGTGGAGTCATATCAAATACGGAGATACGCTAGAAGGCTGTAGGTTTCTTTCTGATAATCCATTGGTGCTTGGAAATGATGTTTGGATGGTTGGACATTGTATTGTTTCTCCAATAACTGCTGCCGATAAATCAATGGCTTTGGTAGGCTCTGTAATTGTAAAAGACATGAATTATAATGAGATTTATTCGGGAGTGCCGGCTAAATCTATCTCATCTAAAATTGGATTTCAATTTAAGGAGGTATCTTTAGAAGATAAGTACCAGAAAATGAATGAATATTTGAATGAATATAAAGCTTTATCTAGCAATGCTTGTGAGTCTATTAAAATAGTCCTGTCTAAGGATGATATTAAAGATGATTTGCACAGCTATTTTGTGATAGAGGATAGGGGCTATACTAAAAGAAGAACTGAAGATGAAATAGGATTTATGAAATTTTTGTTGCCAGAAAAAGCCAAGTTTGTTCCCTTGAGTTTAGAACTATAATCTATTTTATAAAAATAAATAATAAGATGGGCATCCCTTTCAACAAACCCTACCTAACAGGCAAAGAAACACATTATATATACGAAGCAGTCTCTTCTGGAAAGATTTCTGGAAATGGGATGTTTACCAAGAAGTGTCAACAGTTTTTTGAGGAGCGTTATGGTTTTAGAAAAACTCTATTGACTACATCTTGTACTGATGCACTCGAAATGGCTGCACTGCTCCTAGGTATACAAGCAGGTGATGAGGTGATTATGCCTTCTTATACCTTTGTATCTACTTCTAATGCATTTGTGTTGAGAGGGGCCAAGATTGTGTTTGCGGATAGCTATTCTAATAATCCGAATATAGATCCTGTTCAAATCGAAAAACTGATTACCAACAAAACTAAAGCAATAGTGGTTGTGCATTATGCCGGTATTGCCTGTGATATGGAGGCAGTGATGGCTTTGTCCAAAAAACACAACATTTATGTAGTGGAGGATGCTGCACAGGCTATTGATTCCTACCATCAAGGGCAACCTTTGGGGAGTATTGGACATTTAGCAGCTTTTTCTTTTCATGAGACTAAAAATATAATAGCAGGAGAAGGTGGTTTATTGGCTATCAATGATGAACGGTTTGTAGAACGAGCTGAGATTATTTGGGAAAAAGGGACGAATCGAGCAGCATTTTTTAGAGGAGAAGTGGATAAGTATGGTTGGGTCGATGTGGGCTCTTCTTTTTTGCCCTCAGAGGTGGTGGCAGCATTTCTATACGCTCAGTTAGAGAACTTGGAGGCCATTCAAGCGCAACGGAAGCATATTTGGGAGTATTACAATAGAGCTTTTCAAGCTATCACTGACAAAGTACAGTTGCCTACCTTACCCAATTATGCAACCAATAATGGACATTTATATTATCTGGTTTGTAATGATTTAGATACTCGAACAGCCTTGATACAACATTTGCGAGCTCAAAATATACATGCTGTCTTTCATTATCTATCCTTACACAAAAGTCCTTATTACCAAGATAAATATGATGGCCAAGCCTTGCCTAATTGTGATCATTTTTCAAACTGTTTAGTACGACTGCCTTTATTTTTTGAACTTACTGATGCCCAGTTAGAAAAGATCAGCCAAGCTGTTTTAGATTTCTTTGGAGAGTAGCTTAGCTAATAAGGAAATAGCTTCTTCTAAATCTTTTATGATCGCATCTTTATAGTTTCGAACTATAGAAAAATCTGTTCTATAGTAGTTGAAATTATGATCTTTAAATACTCTTACATAGTCTATATCATCAGTACCATCTTCAATGTTTTGAGCTATATCAAAAATACCACGTTCTAGATAAGCAACACCATCCCGTTTAGGATTATTAGATGGGTTAGAATAATTATCGATCTCATAGCTGAGGCAAATATTATTGATACTAAGATCAAAATAATCTCTTTCTTCATCCCAATTCTTGAGTCGATATAAGATTATTGTTTTTAGACTATCCTCTAAGGAAAGACCTTGATCTGTTTGCAGTAATTGAAGGGCTAGATAATTATTGCTACTAGTATTGCTCTCCAAAAGCTGCTCTATTTTAGGATTTAAATTCATCAAATTTGAATTGTTTTTATTTTTGCGAAAAGCTCAATAATCAAGATGTTTGCAACACCATAGGCAGCCACAGAAGGCCAAAGACCTAAATTGCCAACAAGAGCAATGGCTCCTACTCCAACTACAAAAATGCTCAAAGTACCTAGAATACTTTTACCCCAAGTTGTTTGAACTCTATATTTAATAACTAAGGCTGTTGTGAAAAGGAGAACAGCTCCAAATATAACTCCCAACCAACCATTGCTGCGACGAACTTCTGGGAGTGTATCTAAATAATTCAGTACATTAACAACAACTATTATTACTACTATTTGAAGTGCATGTAGGGCTATCACATGACCTAGTTTTAGAGGTTTATAGGCTAGGATAATGGAATCATCATCTAAAATGTCGCTCATAATAGGCTATTAAAGTCTCAAAAAATGTAAATTACGATACAACTGTTTGTTATAAATACGAATCTAATGAATAAGAAGGACTATAAATATAAAAATGCAGGAAAAGGTGACTTTAAAAATACAGAACCTTTACCTAAGCTTGCTCCAGAAGGTTTAGAGCTAAAAGAGTCTAAAGGCAGTTTAGTTATGACCAAATCTTGGCGCAACCCGATGGGTTATGTGTTGTTGGTGTTTAGCTTGATTTGGACAGGGTTTTCAGTGTTTTTTATATTTTCGGCACTCTCAAATACAGGAGGTATTTGGTTTATGGAAATGCTTTTTTTGATGATGCCTCTATTTTTTGTCCTACTTGGAGTTTGGATGTTTTATATAGGTTTACAGTTTATTTATAACAAATCTACTGTCAAGGTTCAGGATGGCCAAGTGTTTATAAATACAAGTCCTTTTGCTAGGCAACCTAATAAGAGTTTATACAAACATGAGATCAAACAAATTTTCGTCAAAAAGGTAGATATGGGCTCCTCTTCTTCGACTGCTTCTGTTGGAGAAACAATGTATAGTGTCTATTATGTAGACCAGCATGGGAAGTCACAACCTTTTTTCTGGGGATTCAAATTTATACCTGTAGCTTTTCCTTTGTTTAAGGCTGATGAAGGACGTTATTTTGAACGAAAAATAGAGGATTTTTTGAATATAGAGGATTATGAAGTAAAGGAGTATGATAAAAATCAAAAAGGGCTAGAAAAAGCTGTTTATAACAAAAATAAGGAACTTGCTGATTATAGAGAAGAAGAAAAATCTCTAGACATTGTGCCAATCCCAGCTTCTTTGGAAATAGATGAATCAGAAATGAATTTATTTATTTTTAGGGAATGGAGAAACCCCTTAGCTTGGTTTTTTATAATATTTGGATTGGTATGGTCTTCTGTTGTCTTTTCCATTGCCTATATGGTCTTGGGTGGAATATTAGAAATGGGGGGAGCGGGACTCTTAGTAGGTCTTTTTTTAGTGCCTTTTATTGTTGTAGGTACTGGATTGATTTATACAGGGGTTGCTACATGGGTTAATACAACAACGCTTCATGTCAACCATGATTATCTAAGAGTATCTCATCAACCGTTGCCTTGGAAAGGTGCTGTTCGGATACCTGTGGAGGATATTGTCAATATAGAGGTTAAGGAAGAAACTAGACAGGGAAAAAATGGATCATATCAAGTGAATCTTTTGAATATAATACAAAAAGGGAAGTCTAAACCTGTAAGTATTACTTATGGAAATGTAAGCTCTGTTAGTGATGAATGTTATTATATAGAATATAAACTAAAGCAGTTTATGAAAAAACGGTTGGGGCGTTAGAGTTAAATATTGATAGCTATGAATGAAGAGTTAAATGATAAGCAGGCAGGAAAGGGAGATCTAAAAGCTATTCCGACTAAACCAAGTACTTTGGAAGTAGAAGAAAGTAGTCAAGAATTATTTATTTTTAAAAAATGGCAAAACCCTTTTGGTTCCTATTTGATCAGATTTACTATTCCTTTTGCTCTTCTTCTGATGTTTATGTTTTTTAATGCATTGACTCATATTGGAGATATGCAAGGTTTAGACTTTTTATGGCTACTGCCTTTTTTAATGGCTTTTGGTGTAGCATCTGTGTTGAGTTATATAGGATTAGCTATGCGCTACAATTCTACAACAATACATGTCACAGACGATTTAGTAAAATTATCTCATCATCCATTACCTTGGCCTGGATCTACAAAAGTAGCTAGGAAGGAAATAGAGGCAATAGAAATAAAAGAAGAGTTTAGAGAACAGTCAACAAAATTATCAACGCGCATTATAGCTCAACTAAAAGGGGATAAAATGTATGACAAATACAAAGTGAAATCCTTGTGCATAAAACAAAAAAATAAAACTACTCTACTTAGCCTTATTTCTAGTATAGATAACAAACAGGATGAAGAACTCCTTTTTGTAGAACATAAGGTAAAAGATAAGTTAACGCATTAAAAATGATAGAAGAAATGTCAGAAATAGCTGGGGAAGGGGATATGAAGGGTTTGTTATCTAAACCTCCAAAAGGACTTATAATAAAGGAAAAAAATGGAAAATTAACGATCCAAAAATCTTGGTATTCTGGTACAGCTGTAGCACTGTTTGTAGGGATGCTGATTTGGACAGGTTTGTCCTTTGCTGGGATAATTGGAATTATTTTTTTTATGGAAGGTATTGGAAAGCTTTTTATTGGAATTATCCCCTTCTTTTTTGTGGGACTAGGGAGCTTTGTACTGTCTAAGATTGCAATGGGAGTCTTCAATAAGTCTACAATTATAGTCACAGCTGATAAGTTGAGGGTAGAGACTCGACCATTGCCCAACAAGACCAATAAATCATTGAAAAGACATGAGATCAAACAACTATTTGTAAAAGGAGTAAACTATGAGGCTAACGCTTCAAGTAATTCTGCTGAAAGTGAAGCGACTAAAGTTTATGGCCTTTATTATATAGATATGCATGGGCAGACTAAACCACTATTCATGGAAGTACCTGTATTTGGGACACCATTGCCAGCATTCAAACCAGAAGAAGGTAGGTATCTAGAGCAAAAAGTAGAACAATTTTGGGCATTAGAAGATGAAGAAGTTAAAGATTTAACTCTTAGTGATGTTGCAGCAGAGAAAGTGGTAGGAGCTAAGGAAGAACGTACTTCAGTGCTTCCTGTTCCTAGTGGTTTAGACTTGTTAGAAGATGGAGAGTCTTTGATAATACAGAGAGCATGGAAAACGCCTATTGCATACATATTCTTTCTAATGGCTACTTTTGTTGGAGGTTTTGGGGTGTTTATGTTTATATCGGTGCTTTTAGGTGACACAGCTTCTTTCTTCAATGGAATTATGGTTGCTGCTGTAAGTGTTTTTTTATTAGTTGCAGGAGGGTATTTGCTATTGAAAGGGTTAGCTTTTATTTTTAATAAAACAACTATCCATGTAACCCCTACTTCTTTTCAGTTAAGGCATGCTCCTTTTTATTGGAATAAGGGAGTTAATATACCATTAGGTAAACTAGAAAAAGTCTATACTGAAGAAGAAAAAGTGGTTAGTAAAAATCATGATTCTGGAGGAAGTCGTACTTATTATGTAAACGTGCTTAAGCTCAAAAAAATAGGAGAGCCTGAACCTATAGTTTTAGGTTCAGGAGGTATTACTCCTACAGATACCAATAGCCTTTACATTGCTTATAAAGTAGAAGAATACCTAAAACGTATAAGAGAATAATTAAGAGGATGTTTAAAAAACTATTGGACATCTTAATAAAAATTGGTAAATTACGAGATTGATATTTAAAGCAATTAAAACCTAACCATATTATGATAATTGATGATTTGTTTGATGATCCCGATTTTGAAAAGGAGTTGAATGATGATGGTGGAGAGGATGATTTTATGAAGGGCCTTTTTGATGACGAGGAAGATGCAAAGGGCTTGGGGATGAATGAAGCGGGAGGCTTATTGGATGGTATGTTTGGTAGTTCTGAACCTATATTACCATTCAAGCGAGAAAAACGTCCTGCAAGGTTAGATATCACCAAAAACTCTAAGAGTAATCATAGAAATGTACAGCGATATACCAAAAAAGAGATGGCCGAGCAGCTCAAAAAGGATCATCGCTACATGAAAGGCAAGAGATATATGATGATTCAGCCTTTTGCTATGATGGCTGATTACTTCTATAAGAAGAAGAAGAGTGATGAGGATGCAATCCGAGATGATCTAAAAAATGTAGAATTTGACTATGTCTTTGTTATCGGAAGGTTGCCAAAGTGGAAGAGTACAGAGGAGTTTAAAGGTAAGGCTTATGTGATAGGGGAGTGCATGTTTGTGCGCAAAGGAATCTATGATGTTGATGGGGAACGAAAGTTATTGTTGCCACATTTTGCATTGGTAGTCAAAAAGAAATACAAAGTGATCAAAACAAAACGTATTCGTGATGTATTGGCACCTCTCAAACAACGCTTGAGAACTGGTAAACCTTATGGGATTTATAAAGAGTTTCCGAAGTTGGTAGAGCGAGCGAAATAATATTATATGAGAAAATACATGTTAGGGATGGTCATTATGACCATCCTTTTTTCTTGTGGAGAAGAAGATGAAAGGCAAGATAAGAGTTATAATGTTCAGCAAAGTTTATTGATTGATTTGGTAAACGAAGTGAGAACTAAAGGCTGTAAATGTGGCTCTAAAACAATGCCTCCTGTAGGAGTTTTGCAATGGAATAGCAAGTTAGCCAACGCTGCCCTAAAACATAGCAAAGCGATGGAAGACAAAAACTTTTTTGCCCATAAGGGCAAAGATGGGACAAAACCTAGTGAGCGTGTAGATGCTGCTGGTTATGCTTGGAGAGCTTGTGGCGAAAATATAGCTAAAGGTCAACGTAATGAGCAGGAAGTGATGGAGGGCTGGTTGAAGAGTGTAGGACATTGCAAAAATATAATGAATCCAGATTTTGAAGAATTAGGGGTGGCACGTAGTGGAGAGTATTGGGTACAAGTTTTTGCAACATCTAAATGATAGACAAATAAAAAACATAATTTCATTGATCTTAAAAAGATGAAAGAACTAATACAAAATACATATATAAAAATCTTCAAGAAGCTTATTGGAGCACTAGTTCTTTGTTCTCTTTTTATAGTGTCAGTATCTGCTCAGAATCCAGTGCTAAAGCAACATAAGAATGGCAAATATGGGTATCAAAAAGTGGATGGGAAATGGTTTGTAAGACCTAAATGGGAGGATGCAAGAGAATTTGTTGAGGGTAAGGCTGCCGTCAAGAAAGGAGGTAAATGGGGATTTTTAGATAAAAATGGAGATAAATGGATAAAACCAACTTATTATAAGGTCCGTGATTTTAGTTCAGGATTTGCTGCAGTTAAACCTAATAAGAATTGGGAGTATATTACTTATACTGGAGTTGTAGCATTTTCTTATTCAATGGATTTTGACGAAATTATCTGGGCTGGAGATTTTCATAATGAGGTGGCATTGATACGTGCATCCAAGTTTAGGGATAAAGAGGCTAAATATTATAGTCTTATTGACAAAAAAGGAAAGTTTATAAAGGAATTTATAGTGTCAATAGGTGATTGGGAGAACGAACGATGTTTAATTAGTTTTTTAAGTGATCAGACTTTTGCTAAAGGCAATACTTATTATGTTTACATAAATAATAGAGGTGAAGATATTACGCCAAGATGCGGTAAGCCATTTAAGTTAGGTAAGGAGAATGTATTGGTTGAGAATTGGTTTGGATACAAAATGTGTTTAGACTCAACAGGAAGTCCAATTGCCGGATCTGTTTCTAAATTTGTCGATATAGGGAAAGGAGTAAGTCTAGGATTTCATAGATATAATAAAACAGATATTACTTATGCACTTAATAAGAAATTGCAGGTAATTGTACCTGAAAGTACTTATTCTAAACTAGAGTTTTTCAATGCTACTACACTTCTTTCTATTGATAAGTCTACAGAGTTAAATCAGTTATGGTCTTTAGATGGAAAACTATTATTATCAAGTGAACTAGAGTTAATCAAAAGGGGCAATTTGTTATTGTATAAAAGAAAAGGAGCTTATGGTGTTGTTGATTTGAACCTTAAAGAAGTTCTTCCGCCTATAATTGAAAATATAGATATTCAATCTTCAGAAGTCATTTTATTTAAAAAAGGAGGTAAATGGGGAATATGGGACAATAATCTTAAAGAAATTATTTCACCCCAATATGAAAATTTGGTTGCATCCTCTGAGAATCCTAGCTTCTTTGTTTTTTCTCAACAAGGGAAAAAGGGCATTATAAATAAAGCCAATAAGGAGCTTGTTACTGCTAAGTATGATAATATTAGCCCTGTATCTTCTAAACCGGGTATTTTTGAAATTTCCGAAAACAATAAAATCAATTGGATTAATACTTCAGATAAAAAATTATTAAAATCTAACTTTGATGCTATTAACTATGATTACATAAATGATGGCTTGTTGAAAGTCCAAATTAAAGATAATTGGGGGATTTCTGATTTAAGAGGGCAGTTGATAGTTCCCTCAAACTACTATAAGGTAGAATTTGCCAAGCCAATAATTATTGCTCAAGATGTTTTTAAGAAAACTGTTATTTTTGATAAAAAGGGAAAGAAAATTTCGGAAATAGATAGGCTAAATTATTTGTTTTCTCCTAAGAATAAATTACTTCTACTTGAGGATGATATTAGTTTTAAGGATAATATATATGTTATCATGGATACTGATAAACAGTCTTATTCCATATCAAGTCATTGTAATAATTTAAATGCTAATTCTATCAAAAAAATAGAATGGGTTAATGATAGTATTGTGAGATTGAGTGAAGAGTCAAGCAAAGGAGGATTTTATTATTTTGATGTATACAAAGGGTTTTTAGGCCAAAAGTGTGATACTACTACTCGTACCACATCAAATTTGTTTTCTAACAAAGTATTCGGTTTTCTCAGAGCAATGACTATAATTCCTTTGATTGTAGATGGTTTTAGAGGGAAAAAGTATGATCCATATGCTAATGTAACAACAAAAACAAAAACTGAGATTAGTTGTTCAGCTGCTAAGTACAGAGAAGCAGGCGATTTTTTCTTAGGGAGAGCACTTGTTAAAGTTAACCACCCTCACGACTATCGTAAATCCGTTTATGGTTATATAAATACAGAAGGGAAACAGGTGATCCCTACAATATACTTATCAGCTAAAGCTTTTTCTGAAGGCTTAGCAGCTGTACAAGATCCCAAAACAGAAAAATGGGGTTATTTAAACCCTAAAGGCGAACTAATTATTGATTTTCAATTTAAGGAGGGCGCTTCATTTAAGGATGGAAAAGCAAGAGTGAAAGGAGAGGATGGAATCAAATTTCTAATAGATTCAAAAGGTGAAAAATTGTAATATAAAATT
>JAAEPD010000062.1 GCA_024222455.1 Aureispira sp. | reverse complement strand
GAAGTAATCAAAGCATATATAGAGAATCACAACGATTCTAAGCAAAGTGATAACTCGAATAATATTTCTTTAGAATAGTCAGGGGACTTATAGTCCTAATTTTTAACCTACCAGACTTCAGCTGGTAGTATTTCAGTTTAGAAGGTGGTTTAGGGTTGTATCTTGTTGAAATAGAGACTGCTAAGTATAGATCTGTCGTCAAAGTTCTAAAAAAATAAAAATAAACTGATAACCTTTCTTTCTTTGATCTATATACTGGTGTAAATAACAAAAAACATTAGTTAGAAACAAAAAAGACAGAGTTATGAATATCGCAAAAAAAATCATCGCAAGTTTAGTTTTAGTAGCAGGGTTTAGTTTTGGGATGCAGGCACAGACTGCACAATTCGTAGACTATGAGCAAGTAACAGGAACTGCAAAAACTACTCAGAAAGCAATAACAGTAAGTGGAGCAACTATTATAAGCAACTACCAAGAAGGAGTAGCGCTCACGCAAAAAGATAATCAATATGGTTTGGTCAACAAGCAAGGACTTGAAATAAGTAGAACCATGTACCAAAATATCCGAATGTTTGAAAATGGATATGCTGCAGCCCAAAAGAATGGAAAATGGGGCTTTATCAATAAGCAAGGTACCAAAACTGTAGATTTTCGTTATGACTGGGTTGGCGCTTTCAGAGATGGAGTAGCACCTGTACAGAAGAGTGGCAAATGGGGATATGTAAATGAACAAGGAGATGAAATAACTGCAATTGCTTATGATAAGCTAAAACCATTTGAAAATGGTCAAGCATTGGCACAAAAAGGAGACAAATGGTTCTATGTTGCCGAGCTAACAGGCCAAGAAACACCTGCTAAACTACCAACTACAGACGATCAACTTTTAAGAGCTACTATAGATTAACTACAATAAAGACATAGCGTACTATTTTGAGGTTTTTTGAGAAGACTGCTTTCCTTTGGAAGCAGTCTTTTTTTTGTTTCTTCAATAAGTTCTAAAACAAAATTGTATTTTTGTGAGAAAGGGATAAAAAATAACATCAATATAGAGTAGGCAATGGCGCAAAAGAATAAACTTCAGAAGTTTGCAGAGTTAAATACATTCAAAAATGTTTATCAAAACCCATTTCATGAGAATCCTATACTAACCGATCATACTGGTGAGCAAATAGACATGAAGGGGCAATGGCACAAGCATTTTGGCAATAAAAACCCAATTACCTTAGAGTTGGCCTGTGGTGGAGGTGAATATACCTTAGCAATGGGAAAGGATTATCCTAATCGCAATTTTATAGGAATAGATATAAAAGGGAATCGAATTTGGAAAGGAGCAAGGGTTGCTTTGGCCGAAGGACAAGATAATGTAGCTTTTTTGCGCTCTCGTATAGAGTTTATAGAACATTTCTTTGAGAAAGGAGAGGTGCAAGAGATTTGGATAACCTTTGCAGACCCCCAGCTCAAAAAAGCAAGAAAACGCTTGACCTCACCAATTTTTTTAGATCGCTACCGAAAATTCTTAGCCGAAGATAATCTTATGCACCTCAAAACAGATTCGCCAGTACTCTATGAGTATACCTTAGAGGTGATAGAGGAGCAAAAGTTGGAGTTGCTTTACGAAAATTCAGATATTTATGCCCAACCATTAGTTTACCCAGAACTAAGGTTCAAGACCTTCTATGAAAAAATGCACCTAGAGGATAAAAGAACAATTAAGTATATACAATACAAACTCTAACGTACATTTTATTCTATTACCATACATACCATTTTAGTGCTCAATGCTAAGAATGACCGACCTCCGAAATTGGATTAATACTTATCTGCCAACCCAGCCGTTAGCCATGCTGTTTATATTTGTGCTAATGATTGGGCTGATGGTATCTAAGTTTATGATGAGTTTGGGTATGTTTGGGTTGATAGGGGTGGCTCTTATTACCACAGATTTGAAAGCAGGGTTTCAAAATTTCTTGAGGAATAAAGCTTATGTGTGGACAACAGGAGTATTTGGGATTATACTGGTCACAGGCCTTTATACCGAAAATTGGGGAGAACTTTTGGTTAGGTTACGAATAGCATTACCCTTTTTATCTTTACCCATAGTATTTGCTTGCCTCCCTTCATTTACAAAGAGACAGTACCATAGTTTATTGTATATATTTGTCTTACTCACCTTAGTCTTTTCGGTTGGGATGTTTGTCAATTTTATGAATAACTATGAAGAGTTAAGTGCTGGATTGACCTTGAGTAAAGCCATACCAGCTCCCAATGAGGATCATATCCGATTTAGCTTAATGCTTTGTATTGCCATATTTGCAGCAGGTCAATTATTTCTAAAGAAATTCTATTGGAAATATAAATGGGAAAGACCTTTGTTGGGCATAATTACACTGATATTAGTAATATTAATGCACATCTTCTCTGTAAGAAGTGGCCTGTTAGCCTTTTATGTGGGCTTATTGGCATGGTTGGTTCATGTGGTTGTCACTAAACGAAAATATGTGCTAGGACTTATTGGCCTTTTGTTACTAATAGCAATGCCTTATATAACCTACCAACTAGTACCAAGTGTAAGAGCAAAGGTAGGACTAACTATTCATAATATATCTGTATACCAGAAAGGGGAGATTGGACATTATTCGGATACACAACGATTTTTGTCTTACGATATAGCATGGGATGTTATACAAGAGAATTTTTGGTGGGGCGTAGGAATGGGCGATTTGCGTGATGAAATTCAGCTAGTCTATTTTTTAGAATACCCTCAACATAAATTTATGTTTCCACACAATCAGTTTCTTACCTTTTGGGGAGGCTGTGGATTAGTGGGGTTAGTGTTATTTCTGATTTGCTTTTTTGTACCTCTAATCTATCGGAAGCATTATCGAAATGCTTTTATCTTGATATTTTATGTAATTATTTTCACATCATTCCTAACCGAAAATACTATTCTAAATGCTACCGGAACAGCTATCCATACACTATTCTTATTGCTAGCCTTGAACTATTTGGATGGGCAGTATCAAGAGAAAGTGCTTTTAGAGGGCAAGAATAGTTAAGAGCTGTAGTCCTTTTTTTGTATTAGATGCTGATTGATGACAGTACTAATTTCCTCCGCCTTATTATAAACCATGGTGTGTGTACCTCCTTCTATCTTAACGGCATTTTGAATTTTTTTAATAGGAAAAACCTTGTCTTTAGTGCCTTGAATATGCACAATTTTTTCAGTAGCATTAGGCTTTTTTTTCCATACCAATAATCTAGAAATAGCCCATTTGAAATAGTAATTGCTATGACATTGCACCATTGTTCTAAACAAGGCTTTGGATTCAGGTGTCCGATAACCATACCAACGCCCCCATATCCAAAAGGTGTTCAAAATCATCCACCTAAAAACAACTAACCAATAGATCGGAAAAAACCTTAGGAATATAGCTATTAAGGTTTTTTCTTTCTGATGTTTCATGCTCGATATAACAAATAACTGCTGCCCTGGAATCTTGCGATGCTACTCCTGTATGCCTACTCCTCCCATAGAATGTCCTATGTATACAATAGGTAAACTCTTATCTTTGATCTGTTCGGCAACCCGATCCATATAGCTATCAAAAGATTCACCTCTATTAGGATCTATCCAATCTAAATGATAGATGTTTTGGGCTGTAGGGATATTCAGTCGCTCAAAGAGTCGACAATCAAAGCCTAAGCCTGCAAGCATGTATATATTGTATTTATTTTCCATACTAGAGTAATTCTTGAAAAGAGTAGTTTTTTAGTTGTTTATCCAATACTTTGGACCCCTTAAGCAAGGACTCTAGATGTTTCCAAAAAGAGGGGCTATGATTCTTTTCTTTGACATGGGCCAACTCATGGCAAATCACATAGTCAATCAACTCATTAGGAAGGAGCATTAAGAAAAGAGAGAGATTAATATTGTTCTTGTTGGAACAGCTTCCCCAGCGTGTTTTTACCTTCTTGATGGTAATTTTGCCAATCTTGATGCGATGTTGTTTGGCTAGCGTTAGTGTTCTGGGAACGATATAGGCTTTGGCTTCTCTACGGAGCAATTCTACTATTTGTGTTTTGATGAGTTGTTGAATATGCTCTGCTTTTATTTCTTCCTCTTTGGGAATGTAGATTTGGAGCTCTTCTTTAGTCGCTATACGATAAGCTTGAGCTTCGTGAGTTGCATAAACCCGAACTATTTTAGTTTTTGTCTGGAATTCTGAGCCAATCTCAAATTTAGTGACAGGATGAAGTTTAGCAAATTTGGCTTGTTGTTTTTTTATCCAATCTATATGCTGATCCAATACTCGTTTGGCATTGGTATAACTCACTCGCTGCGGTACACTTACTACCACAGGACTATTGGGTTTTACCCGAATGTTCACTCGTTTAGCTCGACTGCTTTTTTTGAATTGGATTTCTCCAATATCTTCTATGTGAATTGTTTGCATGGAATATTATCTGCCTTAAAATAGATGTCTCTCTAAACTACTAAATAAAAGAAGTTATTTGAGACTAAAAAGGCTTTGGGCAAAAATCTGAAAACCTTTTAGCATAGGCTAAAAGATGTATAGTTTAATAAAAAATATCTTATTGGAAGTTGATGATATACACATGGATGGATAAAAAACACTATCTTATTCCAAACTACACTATACTTGATGAGAATATTTATTCTAATTGTTATCCTAGTGCAAGCTGGCCAATTTGGGGTTTTTGCTCAGCAAGAACATCCCCAAAAAGAATGGTTGGATTCCATGAGAACTTTACTAGAAGATCCCTTATTGGAGAGTTCTAAGAAAATTCCCATTATAAGTAAAATGATCTTGAGATGGAATTATGCCCAAAAGGATAGCGCTCACCTCTATTTAGAAAGGTATAAGGATTTGGTTATTGAGCATAATGATTCAAACCACTTAGCTATTGTAGCTGGTTATGAAGCTATGTTTTTATCCGAAGAAGGGAAGTACTTAGAGGCTATATCCTTAGTAAAGAAAAAAATAAGTATTGGACAACAAATCCTAAATTATAGAAGGATTGCAGCTGGCTATGCTGAGTTAGGCAATATTTTTCAAAAAGTAGGTGATCTAGATTCCGCACTTCTTGCTTATGAGAATGGGGTAGAGGCAGCCAAAGTTGGAAACTTAAAATATGGCAAGATTCGAAATCAACTTAATATTAGTGATACTTATAAGCTACAAGGCAACTATACTCAGGCACTAGAAATAGCTCAACATACTTTAGATAGTGGTAAGGCTAAACGCATGACGGGGTATTATGCTTCTATGCATAATTTGCTGGGAGAACTTTACCTGAAAATTCAAGATTACCCAAAAGCAACTAGCAATTTTGAAGAGGCTATCTTTTTTGCGAAAAAATACAATAATCTCAACCGGTTGTCTATCTCTTATGAGTTGCTAGCAGAGTGCCAAATTGCAGAAAAAAAGTTTGAACAAGCAGAGCAAAATTTAAGAAAAAGTATTGCTGTAGGGAATAAGACTAACATTAAGATAATAGAAGGTAGAGCCTTGTGGAAGTTGGCTAATTTTTATCATATCCAAAATTTAAATAGGGAAGCACTAGAGCTTGCCTTAAATAGTGAACAACTGCTGCTGCAAATTAGAGATAAACAAGAGCTAATTAATGCACTACGTGTGAAAGGAGCTATTTATAATAGTTTAGGCGCTCATTTGAAAGCAAAACAAGCATGCATAAACTCTCAAAGCCTAAACGAAAAGACAGGCCAAAAAGCAGATGCTATGAAAATATGTTTTTGCCTGTTTCAAGCATACGAAGGGATAAAACAGTTAGACTCCGCGATACATTATCTTCAAACCTATAATGGGCTAAAGGATAGCCTAATGAATTTTTCGATCTCTAGAGAAATTACACAAATTGAGTATCAGAAAAAGTATGACCTCAAAGTCTTTTCAGATAGTTTGGTTACTCTAAATAAGTTGACTCAACTTGATTTAGAACATGAGAAAGAGGCTGCTCAACAGCAAAGGATTTTGACCATTAGTATTGGGTTGGCTATTCTCATTTTACTTGTGTTGCTATTTGTTTCAACACTCTATTTTTTCAATAAGAAAAAAAGAGAAGAGCTTATGCTCAAAAATGAGCTAATTGAAGAGCAAAAATCTTCGATAAAAGGGTCTTTAGAAGAAAAGGAAGTCCTGCTTAAAGAGATTCATCATCGTGTCAAAAACAATTTGCAAATAATATTAGGCTTATTAGAGTTGCAATCCAATACTATGGTGGAGAGCGATGCAACTAGAGCCTTGTCAGAAGGTAAATCTAGAGTGAAATCAATGGCACTTATTCATCAAAAACTATATCAAACAGATGATATTGCAGTTGTGGATGTCTATGATTATCTCAAAGACTTGATCTTGTATATTAAAGGATTGTATCCACTAAAAAAAGATGTTATAATCGATGTAGATGTTAAGAATATTCGATTAGATATAGATACTGTAATCCCCTTAGCACTTATTCTCAACGAAATGCTCTCCAATTCCTTTAAATATGCATTTGAGGATACCTTAGTTCCCAAAATAAGTGTGTCGATCAAAGCACTTCAAGAAGTTGAATATCAACTTGTTTATGCAGATAATGGTAAGGGGCTTCCTGTTGATTTAGATATTAGAAAATTGAAGTCATTAGGCCTAAAACTAATCAAAAGATTAGTGCAACAGTTGTTTGGTCGTTTCAAGTTGATTAACGAAGATGGTCTACAGTTTCGCATTACTTTCAAAGATACAGCATTGAGAAAAGAGGTAGATTAAGGTTGTGCTTTAAATTTGCCTAGTATTTTATGTATATTGAAATCAACAGCTAAGAGTTTTTTGGGGAGGACAAAGAGAAAACTCCTAACATACTCTAAAACAAAATGAGAATTATATGGGAACAATTAAGATTGGAATAGTAGAGGATGAGGTTATTATTGCAGAAACAATTATATCAAGCCTTTTAGATTTAGGCTATGATACTACCGAACCTTGCTTGACGTATACACAAGCCTTAGAAATGATAGAGGAAGAAGAGCCAGACTTAATCTTGTTAGATATTCAATTGGCAGGCAAAAAAACGGGAATAGATGTTGCTAAAGTTCTCAAAGCAGAATATGATATTCCATTTATATTTTTGACTTCTAATGCAGATGTAAGAACTATAGAGGAGGCAAAAAAGGTAAATCCTTACGCCTATTTAGTCAAACCTTTCAATAAAGAAGATCTGTTTACTGCTATTGAGATTGCTCTATCTAATTTTAATGAGAATAATAACTCCCCAAAACCAACAACAACTTCCTCTAATCAACAAAAGGATACTCTTTTTGTAAAAAAGAAAGACAGGTTCTATGCTATAAAATATAGCGATATCCTTTTCCTTAAAAGTGATCATGTCTATGTAGAGGTTTATACCAAAACAGAAACTTTTTTGGTAAGAAGTTCCTTGCAGCGATTTTTGGAAAAACTACCTGCAACTGATTTTTTTCAATCGCATCGAAGATATATCATCAATTTAGCTCATTTAGGTAGCATTAATTCAGATAAGCTTTTTATACAAGAGCATAAGATTCCATTAAGCAAGACGTATAGAAGTGAATTGATGAAAATAGTAGATTTTTTATAATTTGCTTCTAAAGAGCTGAATTAGAATTTCTATGAAAAAATTAATTGCGAACATATACTCAATAGGATAGATAAACTTACTATCAATTCTTTAACCTTGTCCATATACCTTCGACTTACAGGAATAGTAGTATCGTTGTCAAGTATAATTTCTTTGGTCTTACCAATATAACCTTTAGCTTTTGCCATATTAGCAATCCAAGAGCGATGAACCCTCTCAAAACCTTCTAAAGGCATATATTTTTGCTCAAAAGTGCTAAGAGGTCGAGATAAAACGTATTTTTTGTTTGCTGTGTGTATAAAACAGTAGCTTCTATTTGCTTCTATCGCCAGAATATTTTCAACTTCGATATAATAGTTTTCTTCAAGGCTAGGAATGCATATCTTGAGAGAGTTATCTTTAGAGTTATTTTGTTCATAAAGCTGAAGTCGAGCTTTTACATCCATCTGTTGCCCAACTTTTTCTATGCTTTTGAACAATTTTTCCTTATTAATTGGCTTGAGCAAATAATCTAGTGCTGATAACTCAAAAGCCTGAATGGCATAACTATCATAAGCCGTTGCAAAAATTATTTCAAAATCAGGATTAGGTATATATTCTAATATTTTGATGCCCGAAACTAGAGGCATCTCAATATCCAAAAAAACAACATTTGGTTGATGTTCTTTAATACCTTCAATACCTTTAGGTAAAGTTTCATAATCTCCTACCACTTCAATCTCGTGAGGAGATTGGCGAATTAAGAACTTCAATAAATCTCTTGCCTTTGATTCATCATCAATAATGATAGCTTTAATCATAATTTTAGTGTTAATAATTATTCTATCGGAATTGTAATTCTGACTTTTGTTCCCAATGCATTTCCTTCTGCATCTTCTAAGTCAGAATATTCTATTCCTAAGCGTTTTAATTGGACTTTCTGCAATAACTCTAAGCGTTTTTGAGTGGCATTAGTTGAGAATGATTTGCCAAAACGTTTGTTTTCTGATTGGAGAGCTTGTGCAGCCTTTCGGCCAATACCATTATCAAATACCTCACAAATGAGTGTATCATCGTTCAACAACTCGAAACGTATTTTAATAACTTTTTGCCCTGTGGTCTTATGCAATAACCCATGTTTAATAGCATTCTCTACAAAAGGCTGTATGATCATGGATGGAATTTGAACATTTGTATCTTCGCATGGCTTGATCTCAATACCCAAATTTCCATCAAATCGCATTTTTTCCATATCAAGATAATTGCGTAACATATCAATTTCTTCATTCAACGGAATAAAATCCTGATCTGAAAAATTGAGGATTTGACGCAACAGCACTGAAAACTTATCTACATAATCAAAAGCTTCATTTGTTCGCTGGTACACAATAAGACTTTGGATAGAGTTTAGTGCATTGAATATAAAGTGCGGATTCATTTGACTCTTGAGTGCGGTCATTTGAGAAGCAATGAGGTTGTTCTCCAATTCATTTCTCAACTTTAACTGACGCATTCTACGTATATACCAAATCAATGCAAGCCCAAGACTTCCTCCCAGAGTACTTAAGAGGAACCACCATTGCAACCAATAAGGTTTATGGATAACAAATTCATACTTTAATACCTTTGATTGGGCTCCCAAATCATTCAACCAATACACTTCTAGATTATAGTTGCCATACTGCAATCCATCTAATCGAATTTGCTTAAACTCTTCCTGCGTTCTCCAATCATTATTATTCAACCGCCAATGCAATTTACCATTTGCAGTAAATGAACGCAGCTTTAAATTAATTTTTAGGTTGTTTTGTTGATAAGAAAACTGATTGCCACTCATCAGCTCTCCATCAATATAAACAGCATCGAGTGTAACAGAAGGGCTGCCTTGAGCATAATACTGCTCACCCAATGTTATTTCGGTTATCCCTTGGCTACCATTTATGTACAAGAGTCCATCATAAACCCAAGCTTTGTTGAAGTCAATGGAAGCAATGCCATTTTGGGGAGTAAATTTGTACAACGGTTTTAAGGTAGCAATATCTAAAACATGTACAGCATCAAATGTTGTGACACAAAGATACTTATCATCCCCAGATAAGAATTCAATAGTCTGTGATAAGCCATTAGTTCTAGGAGTAGCATTTACTCGTTCGGCTTTCAAATTGAATTCTAATAAGGAGTCACCTGTTTGAACATATACTCGACTATTAATAACACTTACTTTTTCAAAACGACTGTGGATTGGAACTTGATAACCTACCTGAGGGCTATCAACATTGTCATAATACAAGGTATCCTTGTAATGGTATATCAATTGGTTTTTCCATTTGTAAGTGTCTTCACTCTTGAAATTCTCTTTAAACACAATGGAATTGATTTTTCCATTATATAAAACGTTCTTGTAATGAGGACTTGTATATCTAGTTTGGGGTAAGTTTTTGCTTTTTAAATGTTTTTGAATAGTATAAAAATCTTCTAACTTCGCATAGAGACACCTTCCTCCAATGCGAAATTTATTAAAGGCATAGCCATTACTATCTTTTACCAACTTACCATAAGAACCTTGATATATTAATGGCTCCAAATTGCTACTGAAGGTCTGCAAATAACCACCTGAAAATACATAGACATTATGTAAACTGTCAAAATATAGATTCTTGGGATAACTTTTTTTGGGGCTTTTAAAAAAGCTTTCAAATACTTCTCCATTGTAACGATATACATTGCTTCCTATATCAGCATAAATTAATTGGTCTCCTTTTTTATGAATGAGATGCACTGCCTTTTCATCATTATCAATAGGATAAAAATAACTTTTTAGTGATATAAGTTTGTGCAGTCCCTTATTGAGCGTAGCTACCCAAATATTCCCTTCATGGTCTTTTAGTATATCCGTTATGTATTTCCCCTTAAGCATCAAACGATTAGAATTGGGGATATAAAGACCTTCTACACAACCCACTAGGGTAGTATTCGATATTCTTCGGACTAATCTTGGTGTTATTTCTTGAGAACATTTGGACCAATCAATCAATAAGGATTGATCAGGTGTATAGAGCTGTCTTTTTACTTGGTCTTTTATGAGACGTTGATTCTGAAATTGATGCTCAAAGTTAAAACTCCATTCTTCATCATATACCTTCAATGTTTCATCTTTTACTTGAGCACTGACCATTAGTTTTGTTTTTCCTGGTCTAGATAGTATCATACCAACAACTCCATTAATACTTACAAACTCATTGAAGGAACCATTTGGATAAGTTAGCATAGATTTTTGTTGTCCATCGTAGCTATACACAAAGATTTTCTTGCCGTTTATATAATAGATGTAGTCTTCCCCCAAATGTATGGCTATGATTTTAACCCCTATTTCTTTAGGAGGAGTTTGTAGATATAGAGAGTCATCAATTTGTAGATATAGTTGCCCATTGAAATCTTGCATATAAATTTGCCCAGCTTGAGGTTCCCTCAAATAGGAACCATTCATGGATTCGCCATTTGCAATAGGAATTTCGGTAAACTCTAGGCCATTATATTGCCAAAGACCTTTGGCAGAAGCGATATATAATAAACTATCCGAGGAGAAATGAATATCATATATTGTATTGGTCTTGATGGCTGACCGAATGCCATAACTAATGGTACTCCATTCCTGTCCTAATGCTACCTGAGCACAAAGCATCATTAACCCAACAACAATGGAATATTTTTTTCCCATACTAAAATGTCCAGTAGGCTGACTGTCGAAAAATCAAAATGTCTAGTAGAATGGCAAGATACACAAATATAAAATGGGAGAACACTTTATGCAAAAGCATTCTCCCTATAAACTTTCGGGTATTTTATCCATAATCGTATTCCTTGGTCTAAGAAAATACGCTTTTTACAACAAGGGAATTATCTCCAAGAAGGTTTAGCTGCCTTCTTTTTCTTTCTTTTACTCGGCCTGCCATTTCCACCTTTCACAGCCTTAGTATTGTCAATTGCTTTAGTTGTTAGTTTTTTGATACTCTTTTTCATGATTTTTTGTTTTTTAGATTGTATAATGAATTACTGTTCTTATGAACACACTACAATGATAGATCAAAAAAAGGAGACTTGCCTAATCCGTCTTCCGAATGACCCCAAAGCAGCCTAAAAAAAGAAAATCCTCTTCTTTTTCAAGAAGAGGATTTTCTGTATCAGAAAGCTCATTATGCTTTCTAGCAATTCAAATAACCTCTGAAGCTACACAATGGGTTGTAGAGGTTTTAGGGCTTATTTTTCTATCATTTTACTTTCTTCGATCTCTGCGATCCTCAACTCTCTCAAAAATACGATCATCCCCACCTTTCACCGCCTTAGTATTGTCAATTGCTTTTGTTGTTAGTTTTTTGATACTCTTTTTCATGATCTTTTATTTTTTGGATTGTATAATGAATTACTGTTCTTATGAACACACTACAATGATAGATCAAAAAAAGGAGACTTGCCTAATCCGTTTTCCGAATGACCATTTCGTTTTCCGAATGACCTAAGAACAGCCTTAAAAAAGAAAATCCCCTTCTTTTTTCAAGAAGAGGATTTTCTGTATCAGAAAGCTCATTATGCTTTCTAGTAATTCAAATAACCTCTGAAGCTACACAATGGGTTGTAGAGGTTTTAGGGCTTATTTTTCTATCATTTTATTTTCTTCTTCTTCCTCTATCACCAGATTTTCTTCTAACCTCTCTGCCATTACCACCTTTCACAGCCTTAGTATTGTCAATTGCTTTAGTTGTTAGTTTTTTGATACTCTTTTTCATAATTATTTATTTTAATGATGAATTACTGTTTTGATTAACACAGTACAATGATAGACCAAAAAAATAAGACCTACCAAATCCGTTTTCCGAATGACCATTTCGTCTTCCAAATGACCTCAAAACAGCCTAAAAAAGGAAAAGCCTCTTCTTTTTGCTGTTCATTTTTTATCTCAACACACAAATTTACATTATTTTTATACTCTGTTTTATTCAACTATCTCATCATTGTTGTTTTACAATTAAAGGCTAGAATTCTCTCTCATTAAGTAACAAAGCATAATAATATATAGGAAGTTTATTAGATTTTTTGGAGTTAAACAAGGCAAAAAACGCAATCATAGCTTTAGCTATGGTGAGTGTTTTTAACGCAGTACAGCTGCAAAAAGCTTCTTGAGTTAACTATAAATAATTGTGCTTTGGTACTTATTTTGTAATTTTAATGTCCTCTAAATGGTTTAAATCCTCCGTCTTCAGACGGAAAAGACTTAAGTCCTTGCAAATGGTTATCTTAGCAAGATGAAAAATTACACAAAAGCAAGTCATACGATTTATCATCATAGATAGCATATAGTG
>JAAEPD010000061.1 GCA_024222455.1 Aureispira sp. | reverse complement strand
TAATTTGATTTTCTTCTAACTGGACATCTGATACCCTTAGATAGCGCAGCTCCTCACGTGGTCGTATGTAACAGTAGTACACAAACTGAACAGCTAACCACAATTCTCTATCGTGAGTTTTCATGTGAACAGATAATAGCTTCACTTGGTTAGCAGTAAAATATACGGCAGTATTTCCCTTATTTTTTCGCTTTTCTACATCTGAGAAAAGATAGTCAACATCTAGTTTTAAACCTGCTCTAAAAACTTGTTTGAGCACTACTTGATAACTGTTGTAAGTCTTTGCCTTACGTTGCATCAAATATTCTTCAAAGAAAGCTTCTACAGTGTTTTTAGTTACATCTCGAAAACCTAACCAATCAAAAAATATACTCACTTTTGATTTGTTTGTCTCATAGGTCTTTTTTGCCCATGATGGCTTACGGATTTCTAGGTAGTCATTAGCCTTTTTTCTAGGCTTATGATAGAACCTTGCTTTTTCCTTATTGTAAATTTCTTGGATAATAGCTTTGGCAGCTTTGCGCCTTCCATGTGCAGTAGGATGATTATTAATCCCTTTTGAAACTTTAATCTTTCTCCCCTTACTGTCTCGATACGTAATATACCAATACTGGTTTAGATCACCATTTTGATCGTAAAGCTTTGGAGCAGATGAAAATTTTTTTTCTGATAACATATTCAAAGTTTGACACAAAGAATATACCATCAGTTAAGTTAAACGAAAAAAAGTTTTGATCTAGGTGTTAGATCAAAACTTTTTACAAAACCCTATAAATCAAGGATTTAAAAACACTAGTGGAGGATAACGGAGTCGAACCGATGACCTTTTGACTGCCAGTCAAACGCTCTAGCCAACTGAGCTAATCCCCCATTATGTAGTATTATACAACTACTACTATTGTATAGTTCCACTAAGGTAAAACTTTCTAAAAAACATCCAAAAAAATTGACAAAAATTATACTTTGATATTATACCATCGAGTAGAGCGCAAATACCATATAGCCATAGCTAAGGTAGCAATCCAATAGTAGATCTCCCCCATCCAAGCCATCTCTAAAGAACAATGAATGATTTCGACAGCCCAATACAAATAACCTAAATAAATGCAAACACTAATCACCTGCATAACTAAAGCTTGATTAGTAGCCCCTGTTCCAACTAAACCATTAAAATAAATAGCTCCTACCGAAAACAAAGCTAAGGTGAGTAATAAAACCCATATTAATCGCTTAGATTCTTCTATTAGGAATAGATTATCTGTCCCAATTTTGAGCATAGTATTCGGAGCAATTAACAAGGAAGAACCACAAATCATGGTGACCACAAAACAAAGCAAAGCCACCTTAGATACAGCTGGGAACACCAAATCTAGTTTATTTTTACCGATCAAATTACTAACAATAGTGTTAGTACCAGAGGCAAAGCCCCAACAAGGAATCATCAGTAGTAAATAAACAGCACGCATTAGGTTAGAAATGGCTAATTCTGTCTTCCCCATATCCTCAATTAGGATAAAGAAAATAAACCAACTTCCCATACCAACTACTGATTGCAAGACAATAGGTGTAGACAATTTGAGTTGAGCCTTGATGATACCAACGTCAATTTTGGGCAGCTGCAAGAGCTTATAACTCTTAGAATGCTTATCTAATATTATATAACCAATAAAGATTGTTGTGGCTAAAATTTCAGCTATTGTACTAGCCAAACCAGCCCCAGCAATACCCATTTCGGGGAAACCCCATTCGCCAAATATAAGCCCATAATTGAGAACCATATTGCTAACTCCCATCATCAGAGCATTATATATAATAACAGTAGTCCTAGCAACCCCTGTATATAACGCAATGGCAACCACACCTATATAGCTAAAAAACACCCCTATGGATCGGTAATCTAGATAGGCAATACAAGCCTCATAAATCTCTTGACTGTCCACAAATAGTCCAAAGAACCACCGAGAACCAAACTGCATAAAGAAAAAGAGTATTGTTGCCAAAAATAAGGCAAAGGCTCCCATACTATAAGTGATAACACCAATCTTTTCAAGATCGCCTTCTCCTACTCGACGAGCAATCATGATTTGACCAGCCTTTGAGAAACTGTAGCCAATAGAAGCGATCATCAAGTAAAACACTCCTACCAAACCTATAGCACCTAACTCTACTTCGCCCACACGTCCCAAAAAGATAGTATCTGTTAGGGTGATTAAATTCTGCACAGCAGAACCAATCATGATAGGAATCGAAAGTTTTAATATGTCTCTATAGGTTGTTATCATCTAGTATTTTTTTATCAAAAGGCTCTGCCTTCTTTATCCTTCATTATATTGGATATTGCAATTCGCTATAAACTCTAAGACCTCTTTTCTTCCCGCAGCACTTTTGGCCGAAGTTAAGAAATGTTGCGGCAAAGCATTCCAATATTTGAGCATTTCTGTAGCAAAATCTTCTACAAAGGTTTTATTCTTCTTAGATTTCTTTTTATCTGTCTTCGTAAAAACTAAAACAAAAGGAATCTGATTTTCGCCCAACCAATTGGCAAATTCTATATCTATATCTTGAGGTGGCACACAGCTATCGATCAGCAAAAATGCACAAGATAAATTAGGTCGCTTGAGCATATAAGAATCAATCATTGATCGCCAATCCTTACGTTTGTCCTTAGATATTCGAGCATAACCATAGCCTGGCAAATCAACCAAATGCCATTCTTGATCTATCAAAAAATAATTCATACACTGTGTTTTTCCAGGTTGATTGGAAATATGTGCCAAACTAGAATTATTCGTCAACATATTGATCAAAGAAGACTTTCCTACATTTGATCGTCCTATAAATGCATATTCAGGAAGATCAGTCTTAGGACACTGTTTCAAAGTCGTAAAACTTCCTATAAATGTCGCTTTATATATCATAAACTATAATGTGCTTAATCCTTAAAGACCCTATTTTCGTAAAAACTTTTCCAATTTTCAAAAAAAATTGAAAAAAGAAAAACTGTCAAGTCTTAAAAATGTTAGTTTTGTGGGGACAAAGATAGTAAGAATATTGAAAGTTCGGAGTGCCTAACCAAATTCATCTATTCAACGTTTATTAAATATAGTTATGAAGAATATAAAATCGGAAGAAGTTAAACCTTACGAAGCAGAAGCAGAAAAGAAACAACAGGTTTCTACCATGTTTGATAGTATTGCACCAAGTTATGATTTTCTGAATGGCTTTTTATCTATGGGAATCGACACCCGTTGGAGAAAAAAAGCGATTGGAATGCTTAAACCCTTTGAGCCTAAAAAAATATTGGATATTGCTACAGGTACAGCCGATTTAGCTATAGAAGCTAATCGTCAGTTACAACCAGAACAGATTGTGGGACTAGATATTTCGCCAAAAATGCTGGAAATCGGTCGCCAAAAGATAGAAAAGAAAGGCTTAAGCAATATTATTAGCTTAATGGATGGCGATTCCGAAAACTTGCCCTTTGAGGACAATAGCTTTGATGCTGTTATTGTTGCTTTTGGAGTAAGAAACTTTGAGAATGTAGAAGCTGGCTTAAAAGAAATGCACAGAGTCCTAAAACCAGGAGGCAAATGCCTAGTTTTGGAGTTTTCTAAACCCAAACGCTTCCCATTCAAGCAAGGATACAATTTTTATTTTAAATATATTTTGCCAACAGTTGGACGCATTACATCTAAAGACAAAAAAGCTTATGGATATCTTTACGAATCGGTTCAAGCTTTTCCTGAGGGAGAAGATTTCATCAATTTGCTCACAACAGTGGGAATAAAAGAATCTATATGCAAACCATTAACCTTAGGTGTTTGTTCGGCCTATTTGGGCACAAAATAACTTTATTGGCTGTGAGCATTTGTTGCTTAGCTGCAAATGCTCATGCCCAAAAGGGACTATACAATCATACCCTTTCCAAACTATCCAAGAAGAATTATTACTTTGGCATTGCCCTCAGCTCCAACTTCTCAAAATATCATGTTGGACATCACCAAAGTTTCCTCCAAAACGATACCATTCAATCCTTAGAATCTTTTAGAGGCCCAGCCTTTAATATTGCAGGTATTTTCAATCTAAAAATAGGAAAAAGCTTTGATCTTCGTTGTACACCTGGTGTTTCATTTGCCGATCGTAGATTGAAATACAAACTAACCAACACTACAACAGAGATAAAAAAGCTAGAATCTACCTTTATAGAATTTCCTATTCTTTTTAGATATAAATCAGATTTTTACAAAGATATCCGAGTATTTGTAATTGGAGGTTTCAAATACAGTGTTGACCTTTCCAGCAACTCCAAAGCTCGTCAAGCTGAAAACTTGATCAAAATAAGTCCACATGACCTAGCAGCCGAATTAGGAATAGGTTTCCAAATATTCTTCCCTTATTTTATACTCTCTCCAGAGGTTAAATATTCTCATGGAGTCTTAAATATTTTAGAGCGAGATAGAAATTTAATCTACTCTTCTACTATTGATAAATTGTTCTCTCAAGGACTAACCATTACGCTTAATGTTGAAGGTTAAGCTAATTTTTATCTTTTTTCAACAATAGAAATAACGGTCAAGACGTTGGATTTTAAAGGCGATTGAGTCCTTAGGGTAGATTAAGAATAAGGCATGATTTTAGGGGGACTTTTACAAAAGGATTAAAAATTAACAATAGATTTCTATTTTTACAGCCGAAAATCATCTCCCACTACCGTTATCCCAAACAAACAAAACTCATAAAAAGAGCTATATGCAGAAAATACAGATAAAGAATTTATTGAGTCGAATGATGTTATTAGTAGCATTTAGCTGCTTTATAGCACACAATGGACATGCCCAAAGGGGAACCTTCAACTATTTTAAATTCTCTAAAAAGAACTACTACTTCGGAATTACTTTGGGCTTCAACTCTTCCAAATATTTTGTAGGACAAGATAAGAGCTTCATCAAAAATGATAGTATCCGAGTTATTGAGTCCATCAATGGTCCTGGATTCAATCTAGGAATTGTAACCAACATCAAGTTTGGAGAAAACTTTGACCTACGTTTCTTATTACCAACCTTATCTTTTGCAGATCGTAGGTTAGAGTATAAACTAACTTCAGGAGAAACAGAACTCAAAAAATTAGAATCGGTATTTTTAGAATTTCCAATTCATGTTCGATACAAATCAAAACCCTACAAAGACATTCGAGTGTTTGTAGTAGGTGGTGTAAAATATAGTATGGATTTGGCCAGTAACTCTAAGGCTCGTAAATCTGAAAACTTACTCAAAATTAGTGCTCATGACTTAGTTGGAGAATTGGGGTTAGGCTTTCAAATCTTTTTCCCTTATTTTATTCTTTCTCCAGAAATGAAATTCTCTTTTGGAATGCTCAACATTCTCAATAGAGATGAAAACTTGATTTATTCATCTTCTATCAACAAGCTTTTTTCTAGAGGATTTGCTATTTCTTTGCACTTCGAAGGTTAACACATAGACTATATCCATCATAAAAAAGAGCATTTATCATTACAGATAAACGCTCTTTTTTTATGACTACCATCCTTCTTCTCTATCCTTTTTCCTCTAGCTCTTCTTCGGGAGCTTGCAAGAGAATAGGATCATCTTTTGCCAACTCTTTTGCTGTCCATATATCTTCGCGATCAAAAATATCAGGTGCTACGCCTACATCTTCACGCTCTTTTTCTTCTTTCAACAACTCTTTAGAGAGTGCTTCAAACTGCATTTGGTAAGCAGCTAAAGTCCATTTACCAAAAATAGTGTGCCCCCCTTCATACAACTGAGTTCTATATTCTTCATAAGTTGTAATATATCCTGCAAAACCATTAGCATAAGGAGCTAAAAGCACATCCGTCACCCCTCTTTCTTTCAAGACATCTCCAACTGTTTTGCGTAAACGTTGACCAGCTATAGTAGTTATTTCGCCAGGAATACCAACTATTGCCAACTGCCCTACCACAAATATCTGCACAGGCAATTTCTCAGGAACCCAAGGCGTTTTTTGTCCTTCACCCAATCGGCTTGCAGCCTTAATAAATTTGACAGTAGGATCTACAAAATCAGGTAGAATCAGTTTTTCAGGCTTTTTAGCACCAGCTACTATCCCCTTAGAAAGGTTCATCACAATAGTTTTAGGGTGATGTGCTGAATAATACTTCAAAAAAGCCTCTTGTCTTTCTTTATTTTTGCTCATACGAGCAGCCAACACCTCTACTTTTCGTCCCGATCCAAACAAGATTTTTATGGCTTGACCAAGTACACTAGAAGCTCCTTGTCCATCAGTAGTACCTTCCAAGAAGGCCATCCCAATAGTAGCATCACTAGTAGTTTGATGCTCCAAACCTCCAGTATATTTCTTATCTATCGTAACATTAGTCATATCTACAAAAGTAGAGATATAATCCAAGTCACCTTCTATGGTTTTTCCTATTTTAGGTATAGCTTCAAATATCTCCTTTGCCTTCTCAAACTGCAACTGACCATTGTAAGCTGCACTCTTATAATCATCTTCAAACTGACCTCTATACTCTCTACTCTTTCTATCCCATATGAAATTAGGGCTAATATCCCCCGCAGCATCTTGTGCAAAGATAGAAATCCCCTCTTTATTATAGGTTAGTTTTAGGTACTCCTCAAAGTATTGTGAAGCATAACCTTTATTGTCTGCACAGATTTTATTGTTTTGGTTAGACACACTTGTAGTATGCACTCCAAACCAATTGCAAACACCAATTGGTTCACCATTTTCATCATCAAACCGAAGCAACTTCATCGTTCTATCTGCTGCTAAATGGCGTTTTTTGCGAGGCACCCGAATATCGATTTCAGGGTTTTTGTTGTAAGCCTTTACTGAACGATTAAAACAAACAGGAATAGCCTTATCAAACTCTCCTATCAAATGCTTAATAGACGCATTTTTTTGATCCTTATCTGCTGCTACTAAAGCTTCTACAATCCCATCTCTATACTTATCATAGACCACCTCATTAAACCCTGGATTAGCTACATTATATACAAAATGCTGAGTATATCCCCCTGGAGCGCTATGTGTGTGCTGAGCAGTCAACATAATATTATCATTAATATAAGCCAACTCTGGATATTCTGCATTCAACTTTTCGAGAACACCATGTTTCAAATAAATAGTTGGAAAACAAAACTCTACATTTATAAATGCAAGTTTTTTATCCTTATGTTGAATAACTAATGCTCTTGCATGTAAAGGCGTTTCGGTACCTGTGGTTCTGTGCCAATGCATACCATAGCCCAACATACCATAATCTATTTCTTCAAAATTAATAACCGCTTTGCCTACTCCAATTTTGTACATTGTTTGTTTTAATCTGTTTGGAATGATGAATTAAATGGATTCTATGATAATCTTATATCTATATAATGTCCCTTCACCCTTTAGCAAAAGAGTAGTAATCAATAAATATAAAACATCAATTTAGTAAGAAAATAAAGGGAAGATCATTATTTGTTTGTCCACAAAAACTGTGTCAAACATTCTTTTTTTGTATGAATATTTAAATTATTTTTAATTCATCAAAAATATAGCAGATTAAAGATATTCATACTTACTGCAAAAAGGCGTTTAAAAAACCTGTACTTGCTCACAAAACACTTGTTTAGAACCTCCTATAGCTTGCTCCAAAATAACCTCAAACACATATAAACCTACATCAAGATCAGTAATAGAAATACTATATTGATGAGTAAAACTATGCTCCAAAACCTTAGTATGAACCACACGTCCCATAAAATCATATACTCTTAGAAAAAGCCTTTGGTTTTCTAAGTTTTGATACTCAAAACATAACAAATCATATACAGGATTGGGATAAATATATACAGGTTTATAGGCCTTACTGTACAATGCTGAACATTCTGGTTCATATACAATTGACCTAGCATTATCATTGCAATGTGTTTGCAGTGCATCTTTGCAGCCATCCCAATCACTCACTGCATCTTTTGCATTATATGACCAAAATAAGATACCTGCATATTCTCCCTCCCAAACATCATTTAAGCGATCCTCTCCTGACAATTGATTATTAGCAGCTCGACACTCTCCTACTAGCACAGGTTTATCTAATGCCCAATCACTTACATGTTTTCCAAAAGGAGATACAGCCGAAGACATCCATTCATAATAATGTGGTGAATAAAAATCCAAATAAACAGTTCTAGGGTCAAAGCCCAAATCCTCAAAGACTTGATCAGACCAATAGTTTGTATATTCTGGCAAAACATCACTATTCCACATAAGACTTGCTGAGCCTACTGTCACCATTTGATGGGCAGCCTCTTCTCGGATAGTTTCTATACAGCGCCCTATGAAATATTGCATTTCTTTAGTTTTTACAACCTGTGCAGTAGTTCCACCAAAAGGTACATTCATAGCCCATTCTGGTTCATTTATAATCTCCCAAGCCAACAAATTGCATTGATCTTTGTAGCGTTGGACTATTGGTTTTAGAGCATTATCTAGATAGGATTGTAGCTTGGCTTCCTCTGTTATTAAATCTGCATGCATACCTGCAAAACGACCAGATTCAACTTTCCTATCTTCTAGCAAATCATGTGACCAAAGCACAAAAACAACCATTAAATTATGTTGTTGAGCTCGTTCCAAGAAATCGTCCATATGCTCAAAGAAATTGTAGTCTAGCCCAGTTACATAACCATCCTCATCAAATTCAGGGCTAGCTCGTCCATCACAATGTATCCACATCCGAATGCAATTGACACCCTGCTCTTCTAGTTCTGTAAAAGCCTGTTCAAAAAAAGAGGGATTATACCCCACTCCTTCTACCTCATAGTGTCCAAAATCCCAACCAAACTTATTCCACGGCAGGTTCACTCCATTGATAAAATAGTTTCTATCTTGGAATATCAAATGCTGAGCATCCAGCGATAAGACACTCAACAATAAGTATATATATATAATTAGTTTTTTCATAGCTGTTGTATACAAACATACAACATCCTTGAGCAAAATGCTACTCAATATTGATTACTAGTAAGATTTAACAAATTTAGCCCATGTTTGGGCTTTTCTATTTGCTATTTTTAACAACCTTGAAGTATTCTTGTTTTCCATCTGCATTCAGCTCTACAATATAAACACCTACAGGGCCTTTCAATTCTATTTGGGGGTTAGTACCAGTTATATTTTTTTGTTCATAAACAAGCTCCCCTCCAACTCCATAAACTCGAATAGATACACTTTCTAATTCACCTAAATTAATATTCAAATGCTCCACAGTTGGATTAGGAGATATAGATACACCTTCAAAGAAAGGATTTACCTCTACAATATTAGTTGGTGTTGGGTTGTCAAACTTTGCAATATAAGCATCAATAGTTCCCAACAGACTGTTTTGGTGCCCTCCTAAAGAAATATTATTTGAGGAATAAGTAGTTCCGACTAAGTACAAATTGCCAACTACATCTACTGCACATGCAACACCATATTCAGTATTACTACCTCCATAATAGGAAGCCCATTGACGAACTCCTGCACTATTAAACTTTACGATATAAGCATCTTTAGCCCCTCCATAAGTATTTTGATGGCCTCCAAATGTGATATCAGTTGTAGAAGTTGTTTCTCCCATCATATATACATTCTTATTAGGATCTACTGCACAGGAAAACCCATAGTCAGCACCAACTCCACCATAGTACGAAGCCCATTGACGAACTCCTGCACTATTAAATTTTACGATATAGGCATCACCATTAGTACCATAAATATATTGATGTCCAGAAGTAGCAATATTGAATGTAGATTCCGTCCAACCTGACATATACACATCTCCACTACCATCTACTGCACAAGAGAATCCAATCTCACCATCATTACTTCCATAATAAGAAGCCCATTGACGAACCCCTGCACTACTAAACTTAACTATATAAGCATCTCTAGCCCCTCCAATAGTATTCTGATATCCTCCAGAAGCGATGCTAGATGTAGATTCTGTTACTCCTACCATATACACATTTCCTCCTCCATCCACAGCACAACCTAAACCTCTATCTTCATTACTATTGCCATAATAAGACCCCCATTGACGAATACCTACGCTGTTAAACTTTACAATAAAAGCATCAAAATTATTTCCTCCTCCAAAGCTATTCTGGTGGCCTCCAAAACCTATATGAGTAGCCGAATTAGTATAGCCACTCATATACACATTTCCGCTGCCATCTACTACACAAGCATTTCCATATTCAGTACCTGCACCTCCATAATAAGAAGCCCATTGACGAACTCCTGCACTGTTAAATTTCACGATATAGGCATCAAAATTGCCAACTCCTCCAAGAGTATCTTGATGCACTCCAGAAGCTATATTTGAACTAGATTTTGTCCAACCCACCATATACACATTTCCATTAGCATCCACAGAGCAAGAATGACCATACTCTGTAGCAGTACCTCCATAATAAGAAGCCCATTGACGAACTCCTACACTGTTAAATTTCACGATATAAGCATCCCTAAAGGTTCCATAAGTATTTTGGTGGCCTCCTAGAGCAATATTTGAGCTTGACTCTGCCCAACCCACCATATACACATTTCCACTAGCATCTGTTGTACAAGAATATCCTGTTTCGTTATTATTACCTCCATAATAAGAAGCCCAAAGGAGACTTGGATCTATTCTCAGCACCTCGCTAGCATCATAATCTTCTAACTGAAACCGAATGACATCATTATCCAAGGCAAAAGCTGTGATAACTTCTTTATCCTCCTGAAAAGATATAGGCGCCTTTTCTGTGATTGTGCCCATAGCGTTTGTTAGCGTCAAACTTCCATCCTCATTTATTGCTATGGCTTCATGATGTTTAAATTTCATTTGTATTAGGCTAGGATCTGCGCCTGGAGCAACTACAAAATCGTATTTCAAACCATTCGCTGTAGTGTAGATTACCCAATCAATTCCTGGATAAATTTCTTGGTAAGTTAATTTTTGAAAACTTTGTACAGCTAAACTATTTCTATTATAATAATTAACATAATCTTCGCTTACACCTTCTGCTATTATTTCAGCCTTAGGATTAGCATTGATCAAGCTCATATCCATACGATAAGTTTCTATTCTAATTTGCTCTTCCAAGAGCTCTTGCTCTTTTAGTTCTTCTAGACTTAACAACCGTTGATCATGCTGATAACCTTCAGGATAATGAGTTTTGCTAAATTGGTAAGCTATTCCTGTCTCCAACAAAAAGATATCTATCCCTTCTTGCTTTAAGTGATATTGAACATTTCCAGCAGATGCTCCTTGCATAGACCACACTTGCCCTTTGTTTTCTTCGAAAGTAGCTTTAGTTGCACTATGCTTATTCATAAATGCAAGGCCTTGATTAGCTTTTTGTGCATTAAGGTACACACTAAATAGAAGTAGTTGGAGGAGTATACTAAGGGTTTTCATGCTTGATTTTATTTTCAATAGAGCCTAGAAATAGCTGTTAAGACATTGAAAATACTAAAAAGAAGACAGATACACAAAAACCCTAAAAATCAGTTTCTAATAAGCCATAAATTACACTATCTATAAATCGACCATCAAATAGGTAATTCTCTCTAAAATAAGCCTCTTGTTGGAAACCCATTTTGAGCAATAATTGCTTAGAATTCTCATTCTCAGGATTTACATTAGCCTCTATACTGTGCACTCGCAGATCTTCAAAAGCAAATTTCAATACACGTTTTAGGGTTTCTTTCATATAACCTTTACCCCAATATACAGGTTTAAGCGCATATCCAATCTCAGCTCTACAACTTGAGCGCATCAGCCGCCAATATCCAAAGTAGCCAACAACTGCATTGCTCTCTTTTTCTACAATAATCCAGTTAATCCCTTCTTTATTTTGGAAAGAATCATGGCAGGACTCTATCAATTTCAAGGCATCTTCCATATCTCGAAAAGGAGTGCTATCCATATAACGCATCACCTCTTCATCAGATCGGATAGCTAATAGATCTAAAGCATCTTCCTTTTTATAATTTCTATAAACCAATCGTTCACTCTCCAAGACTGGAAAACGTTCAAACACCTTATCATTAATCTCTAAATTCATTAAAACAACTGGTTTTTAATCCTATAAAATAATATCAGCTCCACTATGGACTTCAATATCACTAATATTAGAACCAATATAATAGCATTAGTTGTATAGAAACTAGCAAAATACACCAACCCTAAAAAAGCATAATTGGTAACAAATTGCACAGGATGAATCATAATCTTACTTTGCAAAGGCATTGTTTCATAGCTTGGTTTCACGCCCCTACGCTCCAACAACATTGGAGGCAAAAGATATGCTACCAAAAACAACAAAGTCAACCACAACAACCCTGAACTATAAAGCTCTCCTGGCATTTGCGCTAAAGTATGAAAGATTCCTTGGCTAGTATCCCAAGTCTCTACTTTGCACAAGTCAATCATATACAACAAAGCGATATAGTGCAACACCAATACATAGATTAAGGTTCCTACAGTAGTCCAAGCTGGTTTTTGAAACTCAGGAGTAAGGTGAGTACCTGGTCTTCCATAACGTAAAGGAGTAACTACATTCAAATAGATCAGAACCGTAACTGCTGACAAAGGCTCTAACCAATACAAAAATAAGGTTTCAAAAAGTGTCCACCCAAAAACGGTGATACCCAGCAACAATAAAATATTATTGATAAAAATAGAAATCAACTCTACTCGTTGCATTTGAGATGGTGTCACAGCCATTGTTTTACATTTTTGTCTTATGATGAATTATAAAGCTCAAAATACAGGTTTTTAATAAAAACATCAAAACTTTCAATTTTTTTTGAAAGTTTCTAAACTACTAGCCTTTCTTGTCGTTAAATAATTACTACATTTGTACAAAATTAGAAATCATGAGAAACAACATTCATATATTATTGGAGGATAAGACCCTCAACAGCACCTTACAAACTATTGCTCAAAAGGTAAGTAAGTCCGAACGCATAAGTGATGAAGATTGCTTGTATCTATACGAAAAAGCACCTTTAGGTTATTTAGGCACTTTGGCTAATTATATCCGAGAGCAAAAACATGGGAATCAGACCTTTTTTAATCGGAATTTCCACCTTGAGCCAACCAATGTTTGTATCTATACTTGTACATTTTGTTCTTACTCTCGCTTGATCAAAAAACGTTCTGAAGGTTGGGAATACACCCATGAGCAAATGATGGATATCATCAAACAATACGATGGTCAACCAGTAACAGAGGTACATATAGTAGGTGGCGTATTGCCTCAATACGATGTAGAATTTTATTCAAATCTATTCAAAGCAATCCGAGCACATCGCCCAGAGTTGCATATCAAAGCACTTACACCTGTAGAATTTCACTACATCTTCAAAAAAGCTAAAATTAGCTACGAAGAGGGCATGAAATTAATGGTAGAATCAGGCTTAGATTCTATGCCTGGTGGTGGTGCCGAAATATTCGATCCAGAAATACGAGAGCAAATAGCCAAAGGCAAATGTGATGCTCAACAATGGTTAGACATTCACCGTATTCTGCACAATTTAGGAAAGCGAAGCAATGCAACAATGCTCTATGGACACATTGAGGAATATAAACACCGTGTAGATCATCTTTCTAGACTACGTGAACTGCAAGACGAAACGGGTGGTTTCCAAACCTATATCCCGCTCAAGTTCCGCAACAAAAACAATGAACTTTCACACTTGCCAGAGTGCTCTACAATAGAGGATTTACGCAATTATGCAATTGGACGTATTTATTTAGATAATTTTGCACATGTCAAGGCTTATTGGCCAATGATTGGACGTACTACAGCTCAACTCTCTCTTGCTTTTGGTGTTAATGATATAGATGGAACAATAGATGACACCACCAAAATCTATTCTATGGCAGGTTCTGAAGAGAAAAATCCTGCTATGAGCACCGAACAGTTGGTCAACATGATCAAAGAAGTAGGTCGCCACCCTATTGAGCGAGACACGGTATATAATATCGTTCAAGATTATATGGATTATGATTTCAGTCAAGATCCTAAACCTAAAGGTTTTATTGAGTTGCCTGTTATTAATTAATAGTCTTAGTTCTTTTTAAAGTTATACATTGATGAAGCACCTCTATTTTATACGACATGGTCAAACAGAGTTCAATGTCAAAGGCATTGTGCAAGGAAGAGGTGTAGATTCTGACCTCAATAGTGTAGGTAAACAACAACGAGATGCCTTTTTTGAGAACTACCAACAAAAGGATTTTGATAGTGTTATCACCTCTACACTCAAACGCACTATTCAGACAGTAGAACCATTTATCAATAGTGGCTTGCCTCATCATAAATATTCGGAACTAGACGAAATTAGTTGGGGTATTTATGAAGGAAAAGTAGCTAACAAAGCTCTACATCAAGATTATAAAAACTTGATCAAATCTTGGGGTGAAGGGGATTACCATGTTCGTATAGAAAATGGGGATAGTGCCCAAGAAATGGGTGATCGTTTAAACCTATTTGTACAGCAAGCTAAGCTTTTGGAAGGTGAGAATTTATTGATTTGTACACATGGTGGTTGTATGGCTTTTTTGATGACTATACTCCAAAATCAACCACTCTCTGCTATGCCTCAATATCGACATGCCAATACAGGTTTATGCAAATTTTGGTATGATGGACAAGGGTTTCATCTGCTTTTGCAGAATGACACTTCGCATTTACCAACTACTAAATAGGCCTAAACTATCTAAGAACATGTTTAAAAATTGATTGATAACAAAAATAGGAACCAGATAAATGTAAATTCATTAGATTCATAAAATTGTATTCTACCAAAAATATAAGATTATGAAAACATCATTT
>JAAEPD010000060.1 GCA_024222455.1 Aureispira sp. | reverse complement strand
TGATACAGTCTAGAACATTTATAACAGTATAAATTGAAACATGTTCTTAGATAGAATAATAAGTCTATTTGGACTTTTAGTCAAAGTCCCATTGAGATATTTTGAACGTGCCTTCCAAAAAGTTTTCTTCTGTGATTGATAGTTGAGGAAAAAAATCAATACCCGTATACTCTTCTACTTCATCAATCGAAACAGCAAATTTCTCTAAGGGTTGATCAATTTCTTTATTTTTAAACATAAAGGCAATGCCTTTTTTTTGAGGTTCATCATAGTCTAAGATAACCTTATAAAATCCTCTAGGCACAGTAGTACCTTTTCCTATAGTAGGGGTCTCTTCTGTAACCTCATTTCGAAGTATAGGTCCTGTTACAATATATAGGCGTTTATTGGTCTTTGTCCATTTGCGTACTTTGTTTTCTAGTTCTTTCCATATACCTTTATTAAATTTAGGATCTTGAGGACAGACATTACCCATATAAAAACTTTCTCCTAATGCTTGTTCCGAAAAGCTCATATCTAGAGCAGGAGCTAGATGCCCTCTATCATAACCACTATTGGTGTACTCTCTATGGTGTGCATTGATTCCACCTAGTTTAGGATCAGTTTTGAAGCTATAATGGCGAGGAATATCGGCCACTTCTAGTCTAGATATAGTCAGTTGATAAGCAACCCACTCTGCATTTTTGTGCTTGCTAGAATAGGATACAGTATAGAATTTATTTTTGACCAAATGGTCACCCTTAGCTTGGGTAGGTGTATAATCTAGTAAGATAGATTTGGGGTCTTCTGGCAGTACAGGAGTTTTAGGCTCTATTGGGTCTATTTGATGATGAGTTGTTTTGGGAGTAGACGTTTTTTTGCCTCCTCCTATTACCAAAGCAAGAATACCTGTAATTGCTGCTGCTGCGATAAGGACTAATCTAGTGATTGCTTTCATCCACTATAGTTAAAACGGTCATAAATAAAGATGGTTTAATATTAATATCCCACAAATATAGCTAAATCATTTTTTATAACTTTACATAAGCAGTGTGCAAAAGTACTCAACTTTAGTTGATATTGATTGTTTTAGGAAAATAATAACAATGATTAATGTCATATAAAAATATATACTTAATTGTGAAGAATAACTACTACAATGATCAGCAAGAAAAGCCATTCTTTAATGTAGCTGGCTCCAAAGTGTTTTTATATTTACTATTACTTAGTCTTAGTTTTTTGTTTGTGGCATTTGCTGTAGGTTATGTATTTACACGTGCCCAAAACAGTGCAGATGGTATATATTTGCCACCTATTTTTATCTTAAACTCTATACTCTTACTAGGGACTAGCTTTACAATGTCTAAGGCCAACAAGGCTTATAAGTCTGACAATACTGTTGCTTATCAACGAGCATTGTGGGGAACATTAGTGTTGACTTTAGTTTTTATGGGAGCACAAGTCGTGGCTTGGACTTCATTTAGGGAACAACTTATAGGAGAAAATATAGGTAATGGAGCCCATTATTTGTATGCTATATCAGGATTGCATTTTGCACATATTTTAGGTGGAATACCATTTTTGATACTATTTATCTATACCGCACACATCCGAATGAAAGAACCTGTAAGTGTCCTAGTTTATTTTTCGGATGTAACCAAACGTTTAAAATTAGAATTATTAACAACCTATTGGCATTTTTTGGATGGCTTATGGTTGTTTTTGGTAGCCTTCTTTTTATTTAATATGATGCTGTAGTTCTATAGTTTGTTGTTATATACCCACCAAATAATCATTTATACTCGTCTACTAAACAAAAGGACAAATGAAAAGATATATTTGGTTTAGTTTGCTGTGTCTGTCTATGAGTTGTTGTTATGCACAAGTTACTAATAAGCCTATTAAAACTAAATGGAATACTTTAGGAAGAGGAGGGTTGCAATATCAACTAATACTTCCTAAACAAGAAATAAGTATTGATGCAGATTCTTTGCTTGTTTTAATTCAGGTGTGTAATCGATCCAATCAAGTACAACAACTTAAATCTATTCGCCCTGTTTATACACCACATGGGAGATTGGAATTATATAATGAAAAAGGGGAGGCAATTATAAAATTGAGATGCAAGAAAAAGCATGCTTATGGCGTATTAGAGCTTAAGCCTAAAGAGAAGAAGGTTTGGAAGTATAATTTATTTAGAATGTCTTGTACTAAATTAGATAGAAAGGCTTTAGTAAAAGGGAAGTATACTGTTAAATTTAATAAAAGTAAGGTGCAGTTGACAGTTGTAGACAAATAAAAAAGGCGCTTCTAACGGATAGAAGCACCTTTTTATCTTTTATAAAGATGAGTGTAAATCTTATTTACACTTGTCTAATTGCATTTCTTTGAAATCAGCAACTTTTTTGAAGTCACGCTTTCTCATTACATACATGTTCTTCTTTTTCTTGAAGATCAAGTCAGAAAGTTTAGCTTCTTGGAATAAAGGATCTTTTTTAGTAGTGTTTTTAACCAATACTACCATGTCACCTGCACTCTCAAAGTCTTTGATATCATACTCTTTAGGACGAACTTTGTTCTTACGAGTATGGTTTTTAGCTCTGTATACAACTTGTGTTTTAGTGTTACCAACCAATACAGTTGATTCTTTCAACAAACGAGTTTTTAATACATATTTGTTAGGTTGGCTAGGAGCGTCACCGTCTTTCCAGTCACCCAATTTATAGTTACCAGTAGCTGGTACATCAAATACAACGAAATCACAGTTGATAGGACCAAGACAAGTAGTTTGCTCATATTTAGCAACATCCCATTTGATATAACCTTTAGAGTGAGTAATACCAGGAATCAAGATAGGATTCTCTAGATCACTAACTTTATCTCTAGGGATCATTACACGCATAGTTTTGTTAGCATCAGGACTGATTGCAGTAGAACCATCGTTTCCAGTAGCTGTAATGATGATATTCTTTTTAGCGCTTACATTGAATTTAGTAGGGAACCAGTCATCAGTAGTGATACCATACATGAACTGCTCACAAACATCCAAATCTTTATCTAAGTTGTTATCATCTAAGATGTTAACATTTAAGTTAGCTAAATCTTGAGGATAAACACCATCAGGGAATTGAGCTACTGTGTTTTCTCCGCTATAACGGATATCTTCAGCTTTCAAGTCTGGAGCTTTTTCTCCACCAAAAGGATTTTCGCTACAATCTTCTTCACACTTCTTAGGCTGAGCACAAGCACAGTATCCGCTAGAAGTCCAATCGAAGTTATAAGTTTTACAGTCAGTTCCATCAGAAACTTCACAAGGCTTACCTGTATTTACCCATACAATTTTACCACCTTGCTCTTCACCTCTATAAAGGTTAAAACCTTCTTCATGCTCATTAACCAACTTTAATTTGATTTTCAAAGCTTTTTTAGGAGCAGGAGCATCTTGTCCATCAATTTTAGCAGAATAGTATAAGATACTATTAGCATACAATTTACGACCAGTTTTGTCTTCCATAGAAATGTTCTCAGCACTTACTGCTTCAGGAGTGTTGATATCACGAACTGTGAAAGAAATATCTTTATTTTTGCTTGGCTTGTATGTACCTTTTTCGATAAATACTTCAGCACAACCATCTTTGATTAATGTGTCACGGTCGTCATCTTCCAATAACATCAATACAAAAACACGACGGTTTTGCTCTCTATCGTCATATTTCTTTTCTTTTTCTCCAAAGAAGAATAATTCAATCTTGTCTTCTGCTTCACCTACACTTTTTAGGTATTCAAATGTAGATTGAGCACGTTGCTCAGAAAGAGTCATGTTGTAGTTATCTGTACCTAAGTCACAAGCGTGACCATTGATACGAACTTTTAGACGACGGCCTTCTGTTTTTTGGCGAGCAGCATCAATAGCTTGTTTACTTTCCTCTTTCAAGATGGCTTTGTCTAACTCAAAAAAGACCTCAAAGCTATCCTTGATTTCTTGCGCAGAAGTAGCACCTACACAGAAAATCATAAATAAAAAGCCTAAATATAACTTCTTCATTTTAATGATTTTTGTAATTTATAATTTAACAATGATTAAGACGTATTTTTGTTTCTATCGCTAATTTTCGAAAAAAATTGCTTGCAAAAATATTGCAACTAATTCAGAAAACCATGAAATATTTAAAGTATCTAAAACTTTTTTTTAAAGTTTGCTGTCCGGAGAGAAATGAATAGGCAGAGACTAGGGAGCAGGAATAGGTGCTAAATGCATATAATTGGGTATAATAATTCTTACTTTTGTAAGATTTAAACCAATACAAACACAATAGTTTAAGTCCATCATTTCAGGTATCCTTGGGGGATTTGGGTTATAGCCGAAAAATAGGAAAAATTGTAGAAAAATCGGCGAAAATCTCAGTTTTTATCACATTTTTGTCAAATTATTAGCTTAATACTTAAGAAATGCAACTATTTTATGCTTCTATAAATCAAGGCTATGCCATACTGACGGAAGACGAAATGCGTCACTGTACCAAAACTCTCCGCAAAAAAGTAGGAGATACTATTGTAGTAATGGATGGGAAAGGCGCTTGGTTTGAGGTAGTTTTAGACCAAATTAGTAAGAGACAAGTTCTTTGTAAGATTGTCAAGGAAGTGCCATTAGCTCCCAGTCCTAACTATACTATACATATAGCAATAGCTCCAACCAAAAATATAGACCGGCTAGAGTTCTTTTTGGAAAAAGCTACCGAAATGGGTATTGGTAAAGTAAGTTTGCTGCTTTGTCAACGTTCTGAGCGTCGTAAGGTGCGTGTAGATCGTTTGCAGCGAATTTTATTATCCGCTGCAAAACAATCTTTAAAAGCTCATTTGCCTATAGTTACCGAGCTTATCTCTTTTCGGAAATTTATTAGCAATTGTGGTGACCAGCAAAAATTGATTGCCCATTGCCTAGAAGGCACCCAGTCATTATCTAAAACATACCAAAAAGAGCAAGATGTATGCATCTTGATTGGGCCAGAGGGCGATTTTTCTCCTGAAGAGATAGATTGGGCATTGGAGCATGGTTTTAAACCTATTAGTCTAGGAAAAAGCCGTTTGCGTACCGAAACCGCAGGGATTGTAGCCTGCCACAGCATTCATTTGCTCAACAACTTATAAAACTCCATCAATTGGCTCCCAAAGTTCTATTTTATTGCCATTGGGGTCTAGTATCCAAGCAAATTTGCCATATTCAAAGGTTTCCATATCTCCAACTATCGTCACATCTTCAGATTTTAGTTCTTCTAGCAGTGCTTCCAAATCCGCTACTCTGTAGTTGATCATAAAGGATTGCTGACTAGGATCAAAATAACGAGTATCCGCAGGAAAAGGATTCCAAACCGTCAAACCTTCTTCTTTTGTGTCTAAATCTAACCACTTAAAATTAGCGCCATATTGGTCTGCAGGTATACCTAAATGCTCCTTATACCATTGTTTTGTTTGCGAAACATCGTTGCATTTAAAAAAAATGCCACCGATTCCTGTTACACGTTTCATATATTTTAATATTTTAGTGTCAAATAATAATTCTGATAACTGCCATTATAGACTAATGAAATAGATAATTGCGCTAATTTGGCATATTTAGGCCACAAATTTTAGTAGTGGCACAAAATTGATGAAGATTATTTTACACAAATAATGAATTGAAAATTTTTTATAAATATAAAAATTCCTAACCACGATGTTTGATAAAAATGAATTTAGAAAATATGCAGTAAAGCATTTGGGGGTGAGTGGTACTTTGGTTGATGATTATGCTAAAAAATCGAATCAACCTACAAACGGTATTCCTAATATCCAGAGTTTTACACCTTATGTAATAGAAGAACGCCAGTTGAATGTAACTCAAATGGATGTGTTCTCTCGTTTGATGATGGACCGTATTATCTTTTTGGGTGTAGGTATCGACGATCAAGTAGCTAATATTATACAAGCACAGCTATTGTTTTTGGAGTCAACTGATCCAAAACGTGATGTGCAAATATTCTTGAACAGTCCTGGAGGTTCTGTTATTGCTGGTTTGGGTATCTATGATACTATGCAATACGTAACACCTGATGTATCTACTATCTGTACAGGTTTGGCTGCATCTATGGGGGCTGTGTTGTTGTGTGCTGGTCAAGAGGGCAAGCGTACATGTCTACCTCATAGCCGTGTCATGATTCACCAACCATTAGGTGGAATGCAAGGGCAGGTTTCTGATATGGAAATCTCTTACCACTTGATCAAGCAACTACAAAAAGAATTGTACGACATTTTGGCTAAACATACTGGTCAGGATTACGATACTATCGACAAAGATTGTAACCGTGATAACTGGATGGTTGCTTCTGAGGCTAAAGCTTATGGTTTGGTAGATGAAGTACTTGCACGTAAATAATATATTCTAGAAATTGAACTAGACTCTGCTAAATTTGTATGAAAAATAGTGGAGTACTCTTATAAGGACAGAGGGTTGAATGTTGCTGCATTTGACTCTCTATCTCTTTTTACCTATTATATATACATGCCTCCAATCCCAACAATTCTAAAGTTCTCCCCTAGATTGCTTTAGAATTATGTATATTTGTGTGCCTTTTTGATACAATACTACGTACTATATAGTTAAGAGATGAATGTTTATAGTAAATCTAATCTTAACTAGACATCTAAATCGTACTAAAAAAGTGTCTGTGGAATAAGGTTAAATAACTCGAAAAAACTAAAATAAAATAATTCATGAAGTCAGAGTCAAAATGTTCTTTTTGCCATAAGCCCAAGAGTGAGGCTTTAGTGCTGATTTCGGGTATAGATGGATATATCTGTGATGCCTGTGTAGAGCAAGCTTCTCAAATCATACAAGAAGAATTTGGTTTAGGGCAAGGGGGAGATGCTTCCGTCGCTGCCATGAACGAAGTGGAGCCAATCATGATGACTCCTCTAGAAATAAAGGAACGCTTGGATGAATATGTAATTGGTCAAGACGAAACTAAGAAGGTCTTGTCTGTAGCTGTTTACAATCATTATAAGCGTATCTTGCAAGAGAAAAACGAAGAGGATGGAATAGAGATCGAAAAATCTAATATTGTAATGGTTGGCCCAACAGGAACAGGCAAAACTTTGTTGGCTAGAACAATTTCTAAGTCTTTGAATGTGCCTTTCACTATAGTAGATGCAACTGTATTTACAGAAGCTGGTTATGTAGGAGAGGATGTGGAGAGTATGCTTACACGCCTTTTGCAAGCTTGCGACTACAATGTAGAAGCTGCCGAAAGAGGTATTGTGTATGTAGATGAAATTGATAAAATCTCTAGACGTAGCGATAATCCTTCTATCACACGTGATGTGTCTGGTGAAGGTGTACAACAAGCTTTGCTCAAAATGCTAGAAGGTACAGATGTATTGGTTCCGCCACAAGGTGGTCGCAAGCACCCTGAGCAAAAATTGATAAAGGTGAATACTAAAAACATACTGTTTGTATGTGGAGGTGCATTTGCAGGTGTCGAAAAACACATTGCTCGTCGTATCAATACCAATGTGATTGGATATACCAAAGGGGAGGAGCATGAGGTAGATAAGGAAAACTTATTGCAATATGTAAGTCACCAAGATCTTAAGTCTTTCGGATTGATTCCTGAGCTTTTGGGACGTATGCCTGTATTGGCACACCTCAATGAGTTGGATAAAGATGCATTGAAAGCAATTTTGACAAGACCTAAAAATGCATTGGTCAAGCAATATCAAAAATTATTTGAATTGGAAGAAATTCAACTAACCATCACCGAAGAGGCTTTAGATTTTATTGTAGATAAGACCATGGAATACAACTTAGGTGCTCGTGGTTTGCGTTCTATTTGTGAAGCAATCATGACTGATGCCATGTTTGAATTGCCTTCTCGCAAGGATGTCAAGGAGTTTGAATTGACACTAGAATATGCACAATCTAAATTGAGTAAAACAAAATTGGCGGTATTGAGTGCAGCTTAGATTTTGAATAAGATATACTATTATATATAGCAAGCAACAGTTTTCTGTTGCTTGCTTTTTTTGTTGGGAGGTTCATTCATTGCTCAAAAGTGTTATTTCATAAAGTCAAATGACCAATTCGTTAAGTTGACTTGTTTTTTGAATCGGTAAATCCTATCTTTGCAATCCCCGTTAGAAACTAACAAAAACTAAACGATGTCAACAAACAAACAAACAAACTTAAAAGAGTTGATTGTGCTTGGCCAAAAGTATAGTCAACTCTGTGCAGCCGCAGGCCTAGAAGAGCAGGCTGCCAAAAAACTCAAACAAATAAAAATTATAGGGGCCTTAAGTAAAAAGGCACTCAAAAATATTGCTGAGAGCTCTACTCCTGATCCTCTACTGCCAGATGATTTAGTGAAGCTTTTGCATGAGCTGTTGCCTGTAGCAGAAGATTATGAGCGTATTTTGCCTTTGGTGGAGCAGATTTATGAGAAGTATATAACTAAAGCAGAAACAGAAGAGAAGGCAAAATTAGCTAGAGAAGTTTTAGAGTCTGTTTTATTGGCAAAACAAAACGAATTTTCAGAATATGCTTTTGAGCAAGTATACTGGGATCATTTTAAAACATTTGGTCCTGATGTTCCTTCAAATGTTCCAAGAACAGAGTTGAGTGTTAAGTTTGTTGATAGGGAAATAGGTAATAATGCTACACTTGAGGGTAAACTTAACATGGTGCCTACAGGGAAAAGCCCTGCTGCTTTTAATCTTGATGTAACAAAAACAGGCTCTGCTGCCATTGAGGCATTTAAGCAAGAACTAGCTTTAAAGGCTGGTGGAGAATTTACGACAAAAGTAGCCCAAGCTAACATAGGAAAATGGTTAAAAGGTGTTTTTGGTATGAATGAGTTATTTGATTCATTTCCTAATTGGCTTACTGGTGATGTAGAGGTTGCAATATTAGAATTTGGGGGGAAGATAAATTCTCTAGGAAAAAAGGATCAAAAATTATCTTTAAACTTATTTAATGTAACGATTAATATAAAAATTGTTATCCCACCAACAGGGGATTTATGGATTTTTGATTCTGCAAATTTTAATACTTTACGTGAAGTTGTAAACATGGAGCTAGAAGGAGCATTAACTTTTGAAGTTAAAGCTCCTCTTGAAATATCAGATAAAGCTGAACAAAAAATATTAAAAAAACTTTTAGCCGACCAGAAGAAATTAGAACGGGAATATTCTAAAACTATTAGTAATTTTGGGGAATACCTTAACAACCAAGATGACCTAAAAGGCGATGCGATCAAAAATATGTCAGAAATTCTTGAGGTAAAAGGTAAGACTTTGAAACCTCAGCGCTTAAAAATGATAGAACGTATTGCAGAACAGCGTAATGATCTAATGCTTAAAAAATGGGTAACTGCAGAGCTGAAAAAGCAAGATAAGAAGCTTGCTAAATTTAAAAAGCAGTTAGATAAGTTATATGAACTTTCTTCTAAGTTTAAAAAACTAGAACAAAAATTTGCACAAAAAGCTGCTAAACTCTCTAGTACTTTTTTAACAAATGGGCGTAAGCTTTTAGGGAGGAGGTTAACTAGCTTTGCTATGAAAGCTATTCCTGGTCTAAATATTATATCAACAGCTGTTGATATATATGATATAGGAAAAGTAGTTGTTCCTATGATTTGGGAGGCATTGAAAGAAAATGGAGATGGTATTAAAAGAGTGCCAATACCTGATCGAGTAAAAATGCTTTTTGATTGGATGAATGAGTTTGGTAGCAAGCAATATCAAATACTTGAAGAATTACCAGAAACACAGATAAAAGCTTATCTGAAGTTTTTGAACAGCTTTGAAGACAACCAAGCTGTAGTAGATTTTGTGAAAAAACTTATGACACATTCTAGTGCTGGAAAAATGCTTGCTCTAGATAATCCAGATGCTATTAAAGCATTATATGATGCTCAGACAACTTTTGAGAGAGAAGAAGAGGTAAACAATGGACTCAAAAAGTTAAATATTGGGACAACTGTAAGTTTTGAAAGTGCTGAATGGGTAGATATAACTAAAAAGGAACATCTTAAAGTAACTAAACAAGTCATATTTGATGATCTACCTAATGATGCCTATCTTGTTGATATGTCTTATGAGGTGGAGTTGATTCATGACATAGAATTACAAGAAGCCTATAAATACACCGTAAAACGAACAATACTTGTTAATCAAGATATAAGAACCACTAAAGGGATACGTAATTTTGTTTTGGGAGGTACTGATAGGGCTGATTTTACTGATAATGAAGATCCAAATAAACAGTTATGGGAAAAAAGGTAATAATAAGAGTAATTGCCATACTTCTCATTAAAATTGTAGTATCTAATATTCTAATAGGGCAAAAAGAATACTGTAAAGCTATTCATTATGATAGGGGACCATTGGATACTATCTATATTTCAGAAAGATGGCATGACCAAAAAGGGAAAAATAAGGAGTATGTTTCTATTCATAAAAAAAATGGAAATATAATAAATAGCTCAAAAAGCAAACCTAAAAATGTAGAATACGATAGCATATTACAGTTTCCTATTTGTAAATCAACCTTGTACTTTACTGGAAAAAATAGAAGAACTAAATATAGTATCCTTGAACATTTTTCTTATGATTTTAACTCGAAAGGCTCAGTTATTTGCAAAGAGGATAGAAAAAGAGCTACAGTTAAATCTGAACCAGTTTATAGTGTTCAAAAATGGCATTCCAATGGGCAGTTAGCCTATAAAGAGCGAAGTACTACTAAGAGGAAATATCATTATAGACGTTACAATGAAGAAGGGCGATTGACGGTCAAGTGGAGTAGAGATTTTACAAAAGGAGTGAATCGGTTAGATGGTTGGGCTACGATATGGCACGAAAAAGATAAACGGAAATTATATAAGTTGTACTTTGAACAAGATCGAGTGGTTCACTTTATTCAGTATGACCATAGAGATCGAGTTGCTATCAAGGCAGATTATTCTGAAGAAGATAAGTCGATGTATGACTTGTTGCCCAAACGTAGAGCAGAATTGTTATATATAGAAAAGAGTTGCAAAAGCATATGTTTTCCACAAACTCCAGAAGTTATTGATGCAGATGTTTATGGGGAGAAATAAAAAATCCAACTAAGCATTAGAATATCTCCTAAAAATGGCTATATTTGCACTCGCTTTTTTATAAACCATATAATTTTATTAATTATCATGCCAAAGCAAAAGACACATTCAAGTGCAAAAAAGCGGTTCAAGGTAACTGGTAGCGGTAAAATTAAGCGTCGTCACGCTGGTAAGCGTCACATCCTTACCAAAAAGACGAAAAAACGTAAGTTGAGCTTAAGACACGCCGGTCTAGTTTCTGATGCTGATGAAAAACGCATCAAGAACCTATTAATTATGTAGTTAAAGGCTACATAAGCACTTTTGAAAAAACAACAGGAGCCTCGTGGAAAAGTACAGGTATTATTATCTTCTCACCTTGTACCCCAGGCTCGAACATTAGTTCATTTATTCTTAACATTAGCCTATGTTAATGTTCAGTTGCTAAAGGATCGAAGATGCATATCGAGATTTTAGTTTTTTAAGTTTTAGTATAAAAATTAAAAAATTAGCAACTGTCCAGATAATATAGTCTATTATTAAAAACCATTTAGTATGCCACGTTCAGTAAATTCTGTAGCATCTAGAGCACGCAAGAAGAAGATCTTAAAGCAAGCGAAAGGCTATTTTGGCGCACGTAGCAAAGTCTACACAGTTGCCAAAAATGCGGTTGAGAAGGGTATGCAGTACTCTTACCGTGACCGTAAAAACAAAAAACGCACTTTCCGCAGCTTATGGATCACTCGTATCAATGCAGGAGCACGTCAACACGGTTTGTCGTACTCTAAATTCATGAACTTGCTTAGCCAAAAAAATATCGAACTTAACCGTAAGGTATTGGCTGACTTAGCAATGAATGATCCTGCTGCCTTCAAAGCGATCGTAGATGCAGTAAAAGGATAGACACTTATCCTTTTGAACAATATAATAAGCCTTCAATCTTAAATGGTTGGAGGCTTATTTTTTTTGTAATGAATGAATTGCTTAGCAGGGATTAGGATAGGCGAAAGTTTCCATTGTTGAACAGTTGGTTCTTGTTGAATATTGTACAGCAGTGTCAGTTTTTGTTCGTGCCACCACCAATCTTCTTTAGGTTTTTTCACTCTAAATTTTTTTAGAGTGCTTTTAATTTTTTGTATAATTATAGGAGGCAGTTTGGAAGGCTTGTTTTTTCTGTAATTAGAAACAGAAATGACTTTCAATTGCTTACTTAAGCGAACAGCAATAGCCCCTTTGTGAGAAGAGCCCTCTAGTACGATTTTTTCTTCATTCAAAAGACGCATAAAAGAGCCTTTTAGGTCTTCTGTGAATTCATTATTGGTCTTTTGGCGTTGATAACCTAGATAGGAACGTTGACTCTTCTGAAAAACCTTCCCCTTTCTTACTGATATAAATAGTTTTCGTTGATAGATCGACATGTATTCAGCATGTATATGTTCTACCTTTTCGCCTTTAGGAACTTCTAAATTGCCAGAATACCAATCTGCATAAACTCGTCCTTTTTGAAATTTATCCCCAAACATTAGCTCTAAATCAGCGCCTTTATCAGCTATGCAGTCCATACAAGCACCTATTTTTACTAAATACAGCTTTCTGTTTTTTATTTCCCATGTAGCAATATATTTTCGGAGACATCCTGAACTGTGAGTTATTCCACAATCATTAAATTTAGGGAATATTCTATTTTCCCATTCTGGATGGAGCCTAATATAGTCTTCTAATGGATTGGAAAAGAGTTTAAAGGTGTCTTTTCCTAGTATTAGAATATCAGGACTTTGAGCAGTAGCAAACAAATTTACTGATGCGCTTAGAACTAAGATAAAGAGAAATGAAAATCTCATCATTGAATAATTCTTAGTTGATTATTATTCGTACCGCAAGGACTCAATAGGGTCAAGAGCCGAAGCTTTGAGAGCAGGATATAAACCCGAAATCAAACCTACCGCAAAACATAGCGTAATCCCTAAAGCCATCCAAGCCCAAGGTACTATGAATGCGCCCCCTAAAGCAAAAGTTACAATATTACCGACCAAAATACCCAAAATAATACCCAGTAAACCACCCAACTGACAGATGACAACAGCTTCTGTTAAGAATTGTATCAAAATATTTCGACGTGTAGCACCAAGCGATTTACAAATACCAATTTCACGAGTACGTTCAGTTACAGACACCAACATAATATTCATAAGACCAATAGCAGCACCTAAAAGGGTCACCAGTCCAATAAAAATAGCAGCTAATTGAATAGTAGCCGTGTTTTCGACCAAGAAGGTAATCAACCCATCGCTTTTTTCGATAGCAAAATCAGACTCTTTGCCCAAAGGTATATTTCGAACCTGCCTCAAAATCCCTTCAGCTTCAGCTATAGCCATATCTATCTCAATAGGATCATAAACTGCTACAGAGAGGTTATAGGAATTGGTCTGAGACCCAAAATACTTGCGTAAACTCATGATCGGAATCATCACCATTCGATCACCCGTAAAAGACATAGTAGAGCCTTTCTCTTTTAGGATACCAATTATAGTAAAATGTATATTTCGAATAGAGATTGTTTGCCCCAGAATAGCTTGTTCGCTCTTGTTTGGGAACAATTTTTCGAGCATAGCATGCCCAACTATTGCAATATTTCTACCATTACTAGCTTCTACACTAGTAAACGCACGTCCAGCTGCTAACTCATAGCCAGCTACTTTAAGGTAGTTGTCGTCAGCTCCATATATAATAACATTCGGATTCGTTTCTTCTTTTTTGTATTTGACTGTAGCTCCTGTACTGCCTAAGGCTGATATGGAAACCATAGCAGGGTAGGTATACATATCTTTGAAATCAACCACCTCTTGAAAGGAGATTTTTTCGCCTACATTTCTACGTCGCCCATGTCGACCTCCACTCATACCTGTTCCTTTGCGTATAATATTGAAGGTGTTGGAGCCCATACTTGCAAAGTTGTTGGAAAGAGAGGCTTTTATGCTATCGATAGATGTGAGTATACCTACCAATGCCATTATACCAAAGGCTATAATCATAAACGTAAGTACTGTTCGTAGCAAGTTGGCTCGGATAGCACTAAGTGCAATAGATATGTTTTCAGTAACTGTCATTAAAAATCAATATACGGATTGCTATATTATAATAGAGTGATTAGAGTAGATTTAATCATTTTAGAACATGATTCTTGATCGTCCTTAATAACTTAACCTATAGAATGACACAAAGTTCTTAAAATATTGAGACATTTCTACTATTGTTGGTATATCTAAAAGCAGGTTTGGTATAAAAAACAAGGATAAACCCTCTAAATCTATCTGTTTATTAGTGAAGGTAGTACCCTAAATTAGGGGACGTATCCAAAAAAAGTGTATTTATAGTAGTAAAAAATTACACAGTAGATAGGTCGAATGAGCAAAAATCTTAGTAGCTTTAGGCCGCTTTTTTAACCAAAATATATTATTTCTTATGCAAAAATTGACATTGTTTGTTGTTGCTTTATTAGTTACAACTTGTACGTATGCACAGAAAGGTCTAGAGATTGGGGTGCAATTTACTCCAGGAACATCTTGGATTATTAATGATGAGGACTTCGCTGAAGGTCAAGATTTAAACTTTAAAGCTTCTTTTGGGTATAATGTAGGGCTGAATTTAGGGTATAATTTTACAGATGGAATTGGCTTGTCTAGTGGTGTACTTTTTAGTCAAACTAGACAAAACTATACTACAGATTACGATAATAGAACAAAAGCTGAGCAGAATACTTTTTTCCGCCAATTATCTTACATTCGTATTCCTGTTTTATTCAGATTTAGTGGTGATGTAGCTTCTCAAACTAGTGCATTTTTCCGTATAGGACCACACTTTGACCTATTAACTGCTGGTAAATTTGAGTATGATGACAAATCTATCTTAAACCTAGATCAGACTTATAATATGCGAGAGTATAAAGATTTTTTAGGGAATGAACGAAAAATCTATAAAAACTTTGTAGTAGGACTAACTTTAGAGATGGGAGGTATTGTACGTATTAATGAATCTATGGGTATTTTCTTTATGTTGCACCTGGAAGGATCATTAACCAATACAGAAGATGAAGAATCTGGTTATGTATATCCATCATCTGGTTTCCCTAATTATGAGCGTGCACAAGCATTCAATGTAATGGGTGGATTGACTATTGGTTACAACTATGTAATCGACTTCTCTAAATAATTAGAGCAAAAATATTAACGTATCCTAGATACTAAAAAGAGCTGATTTCAATTGAAATCAGCTCTTTTTGTTTTAACTATATGTGTCTATTTATAAACTAAGTAGTACTAGTTACATCTCCATAATCGCCAGTCCCACTTTCTTTGAGGCCATTTTCTATCGTGTATTTTACCCATACAATCATATCCAAAAGTGCATTAACAAAGGTGTGTACAGTATATGGAGTGATAGGGTAGTTGTAAAACTCGCTAGATTCAGGAGCTTTGTGTTGCACTGCCAAACTTTGAGTTGTATAGATTACATACATCATAAACGATACATGCAAAGGAGCTAGCTTTCGTTTTTTGATCAATTCAATCAAATCTTTACCTCTACTCTGTCCACTCAACCCAAATAGCATAGGGTCAGTACCTAAACATTCTTTACAAAATACATTGAGCAAGGACTCTTCTATACGACGTATAAACGCTAAACGCTCCAATAAAACTTCTCGTTTGGCCGTAACTTTTGCAGCTAGTATACTCAACAAAAGGCCATTATCCTCTTCGTCTAAATATTGCTCTGCAAATTCGAATACTTCTACATGTTGTTGTTTAACTTTAGTCTCCTCTAAGTCTGCTATAGATAGATGTAGGTACTCAAACATCTCTTCCATCTTATTGTCATCTACAGCTGTTTTTTTCTTATCAAATAGCTTAGCTCTGTTGCGTAAACCTGGCTCTAGTTGCGCATACCAAGCAGTATGTACACAGAAAGGGATGGTGCGCTGATGCGTGAGTTCTAGTTCTCGCAATTTGGTCATTGCCTCATGCACAAAGTTTTCAGCTTCAGTTCCCTTTGGCTGATCTGGAGTCATGGGAGCTTTCCCGTCTAGGATAACTGCTTGATACTTTTGAGTAGCCATCAACTCCTCAAAACCTTCTTTAAAGTTAGTCTTATAGGTAATTAAGACTTGATAACGGCGTGCTCGATTGCGAAGAGAAGATGCTAAATCTATATCATCATCAATCAATAAGACATTTATGGGTCTACGACGTTTTTGTTTATGTTTATTCATTATGTTTATTTTGCAAGTTGCTAGCTTATAATTATATCGAAAGATAAGCAAGTTCTATAACTTCATAACCCTAGCCAGTTGTTTTTGTTGTGTATATTGATCAATTAACTCAATATGATACATTCCTTGCGCTAAAAAACTAAGTGATAGCTCAAACTGTTGACCACTTACTTCTTTTTCTAAGACCTGTTGCCCAACAGCGTTAAACACTCGTAAGGTGTAATCAGAGTTTTGAGCAGCATCTATTTGTAAACGATTAGAAGTAGGATTAGGTTGTACTTTCAACGCAGGAATTATCTCACCTTCTACGGTTTTTACATTAGTTGGGAAGTTTGGATTGAATAAAGGTAACTCTATTCTAGATGGATAAATATCTGAAAAGGCAATGCTATTGGTTGCTATACGAGGACTGTACGTTTGTCCTTGAAAAGTATAGGTTTGCCCATCATTAGGTTGACGTCTGAAAAAATCGCCTGCTTCTATCGGAATATTAGGGTTAGCTTGATAACGAGGATAATTACTGCTACTAATTAAGACCTTTATTTTATGGTTGAGCCCAAATGTATAAGCTATTGGCAAGGTTTGAAATTGTAACTCATATATCTGCCCAATATTAATATTAGAATAAGGAGCATTATCATTTTCTACACCATTATAGTGTGAACGAGCATACTCTCTTGCTCTTGCATTTACAGCACCTTCAACCACCAAAAACTCTCTACCATCAGGATAAACATCCAGTACTCTAACAAAAAAGTCAGTGTCGGTCTCTCCACTAGAAACCCCTTGAGGATCAGATTTTACATATAAGGTTGCCTTGGGTAAGCCAATCATGCAAAGGGTATCGGATAATGCTGTAGTCGAAAATTGTGCAACACCTGGATGATTCATCGTTAGATTAACCCAAACTGAATCTGTATAGTCCATTTGTCCTCTAGACTCTCTACCATTTGGTGTCTTAAGACTAAGATTATTGCCACCTACAGATTGTACAGGATTGTCTGGATCGTGTGGATAAGAAACCGTTCCTTCGTCAAAAGTAGGAATGTCCATATCTATGCTGCCATCTTGATGCATGTAGAAATTGGTGTATTGAATTTGGGAACCTGTGAGTGGAAACTCATTACTATTGTACCAATAATTGCCACCTATAGCAGCACTATCTGTTGGGCCTATGACATAAAAACGGACATCAGGAGCTGTTCCTAGTACATCAACCGCATTTGGAGGTGTGATAGGCTGAACCAGAGGAAAAGGTAATATTGCTCCAAAATTAGGGATAGGCAAACTCATATTGACATTAGGGCCAATAGGGAATTTTACTTCTATTGGAATTTGTGGAAGGTTTTGTGTGCCTCCTAAGTAATTAAAGAAATCGTACAAAGGAACATCATAATTTTCTGAAGGGATACGTACTTCCATACCACTTCCTTGCCAGTCTTGGCTTTCTGGAATGCGAACTACAGGTTCTCCTAACTTGACATAACCATTAGAATTAAGTGTTTGTCGCAAAAATGCTACAGGCTCTGTAGAAAGTACCTTGCTTAGGTCAAGGTTGGCTAATGAACCAATTCCTGCATTATCAATATCAAAAGTAAATCCTAATACATCTCCTACATTATCAGGATAAGTTTGATCACCAGAAACATTAGAACCTAAAGTAAAATGTGCCCAAGGACCAATAACTATTTTTTGGCCAGGGTTACCATATTGACGCATATTACGCCAAGTGTCTATTTGTCCATTAATAAAAATATCATACCAACCAGTAAGGTGATAAGTAGGAACATCCATATTGGTATATCTTGAATAGAGACCATTGGCATCTCCTTCTCCATTGGCATCTACAGGAGCATGACTGACATCAATTTCCTTGCGACCAACGCTATTAGGATAGGCATGAGATACAGATTGTCCAGCATATTTGAACTCGCACAAATAATCTAAGGTGCGATCCAATACTTCTTGATCTGTAGTTAGGCCATAATCAGAAGGTGTGTGTAAGGCATTTTGCAGGTCGTTGTCTACGCTATTCGAATCGACTAAATCAAAAATTTGACCACGAAGCCAACTATAAGCTAACTGCTGACGCATAACTCCATTATGGTACATTGTAGTGTTGTAGTGTTCTGCTGTGGCGATAGCCGAAAGCATACCACGTACACCTGGCTGTGTTCTGTCTATGTGGTGGGTAGCTGATAATTGATAATGTGGCATTGCAAAAGCAGAAGCACCTGCTAGGCCTATCGTCCCATTACAAATAGGGGCAACAGTGTCTATAGTTCCATCATTATCTACATCATAAGGCCTTCTTAGTTAATTGAGAACATACTGATAAGTAACCCAACCATCCTCATGCTTACGGGCATTAGACGAATCGCTAGGGCTAGTAATGTCTAAAGGCATATTGATTGTTTCGTAAGGTCTTTTGT
>JAAEPD010000059.1 GCA_024222455.1 Aureispira sp. | reverse complement strand
TGTCATTGATTATTCGGTACATGTAATTTGATAAGTGAAGCTGCCTTCTTAGATGGAGAGGAAGCCATTTCATATCTTTATATACATTTAGAGTACTTTCTGTTTTTGGTACATCAAGTGCTATTTTTGCTACCTTTTTGTATAGAATATCAAGCTCACCTAGTTTAGTTTTACCCGCTTTATTGTAAATTGTATCAAGATAATCAAACTGTGGTAGCATTAGGGCATTAGCAAACATTTTTCTATATTTAACGGGTAACAGTCCTTTACTCCTATACATAGCTCCTATTCTTTTCAGAATTTTTTTCTTTATGTATTCAATATGGTCCTTGAAATCTAGTTTGTTATCTACCATAAGCCCTAGATATTTGGTCACCTTACATTCCTTAATGGATAGGTTAGAGTTGTTGAGTTCTATTACAATTTCATCTATTTGGTCTAATGTGTCAAAAATCATAAATTCTGTCTTACCAACATTAAAAGAAAGTTTGTTAGCACTGAGCCATTTTATTATTGTGATAAGCTCTATTTTCATGTTTATAAACGATTTGCGGCAGCAATTTTCAAAGAACAACGCTCCATCATCAGCAAATAAATATGGTGTTGAAAGGTTACATGCATAAACTATGTCATTTATGTATATGCTAAAGAGTATAGGGCCAAGAATGCTACCTTGTGGTACTCCACTTAAAACTACAAGGAAAGAACTTAGTCTACCACATAAGCGAGTACATTGATATCGATCTACAAGATAGCTTTTGAACCAATTAAGAACTGTGCCTCCAATACCATAATACTTCAACTTTTCTATCAAGATGCTATGGTTTACTGTGTCAAACGCCTTTTTTATGTCAAGAAAAATAATACCTGGTTTATAAGACTTTGATTTACTCTTATATATTTCATCAAATAGGTCAAACATAAGATAATTAGTGGAATGATTTTTCCTAAATCCAAATTGGTGCCTAGTAAAAAGCCGATTTTCTTCCATATAATCAGTTAGTTG
>JAAEPD010000058.1 GCA_024222455.1 Aureispira sp. | reverse complement strand
TAACGATAAACACGTATTTAAACAATCATTCTAAAAAGTAGAAAATCTATCCAACACTGCCTTCCTAAAAGATCGCAACCATCAGTCTTTTTATAAATCAATATTCAAGAAAACAACTCTATCAAACTCTTAGCTACGATCATAGACTGTTCTCTTTTTTCATATCTAGCTTAAAATACAATCAATTTTATTCTTAGAAAGATAAAGGAATTAATAGCTGCCTTTGTAGCTCAGTGGCTAGAGCACTGGTCTAGTAAACCAGGGGTCGAGAGCTCAATTATCTCCAGAGGCTTTTTACAATCGGCAATATATTTTGATTTTCACTATAAATATTGTTTGTATTTCAACATTCATATTAGTTATTAGACAAACTATTCCACCCTGTGAGAAAATTTAGTACGGTCAGTCTCTTAATCATGCAGTGGTCAAAATCAATAATTCTTCCCCATAGTTTACTACTATAAACTGCTTTTTTCATATTAACCTAAAAATTAGTTTGAATTAATTTCAGAAAGAAGAAAGCAGCCAAAACTGCTTTTGTAGCTAACGGACAAGAGTTGTTGTCCAGTTTAACAAGGGTCAAGAGTTTATATGTCTTAAGAGGCTCTATTGTCATTATAAGACTGTTTTCTTTTCACTTTGGATTAAAAGTGCATTTCAAAATGAATCTAGTTATACACAGTGTTCAACTGCCTCTGTAGCTCAGTGGTTGGAGCACTGCTCTTGTAAACTCTAGTACACCAGGGGTATAG
>JAAEPD010000057.1 GCA_024222455.1 Aureispira sp. | reverse complement strand
TTTTGTCAACCTATTTCAGGACGGCACATGTAGTTCTAATTTACTCTTTTACTCTTCTATTTTCAAAAAGACAACCTGTGCCACCTGTCGTTGAGGCATAGCGTTGTTATCGCTAACTAAGATGATGTGCTTTTTATCTGTGCTCAAGGTCATGCCCTCTATATTGTCTAATATAACCTTTCCTTTAGGCGTTATTTCATCAGAATCAAAAACTTTGGTCTTTTTTATTTTCTTTTTGCCTATAGTTCCTTTATAGATTCTGATAATATTTTTGCGTTTATCATACAAATAAACTCGTTCTAATATTAATAAGGTAGAGTTGTTGATCAGCAAGATTTCAGAAATTCCATTTTTAACAGTTTCTGCATGTTTATCTAATTGATAATTATAGCTAGCTACTTCCTTTTTAGTTTCTACATCATACTTTTTGATATAGGTATCCCAAGTTTCTTTTTTATCAGGACAACATTCCATAGCTACATAGAGATACTTGCCATCCTCCGAAAAATCGAAGCCTTCAAATCCACTATTAGTGTACAAGTTAGTCTCTATAAGAATTTCTTCTCGTTCTGGCCAAACCTTTAGGATTCTTGTTCGGTCTGCTCCTTTGTATTCTTCTTCTGTGGATATATAGAGTTCATTGGTGGTAGGTCTTAGTCGGATACATTCTCCTCTAGTCACATCTTCTTTAGACCATTTAGATACACCTGTATTCACCTTAAGGTCTATCCCCATATTATTCAATTCTATATTAAAATCATAATACAAAATTGGGCTTGCATCTACATCTGTAATCAAGTAATAGGTATTTGGAAAAGCTGTTGCTTCTATTCCAGAGATGCCATCCAAAGGATTAATTTGGTCCTCTTCGGTCACTACTTGGCAATGTCCTACATAGCTTAAGCTCTTAATATTTTGAGCTGTCAAAGACAAAAAGGCAACACTGAAAAGTATTGTTATTAAGACTCTAAACATGGTTTTATGGTTTTTATGATCCTCAAACTAATCTTCATGGATACATTAAAGGTTATGTAAGTAATTTTTATAAAGATTTAGATTTTAATGTTTAGAATACCTTCTAAAAGGATTAATAACTCTTAGATTATGAAGTCCAGTGGCAATGATGAGAAAACGCTCCCTGAGCTTATACTGGA
>JAAEPD010000056.1 GCA_024222455.1 Aureispira sp. | reverse complement strand
TTTGTGGCCAATCCAAATCTTTTGATTTTGATCCTTATACAAAGCCCAATTCATATAAGGAACAACATGTGAATGCCCTATATTATTAGAATCTTTGCCATAACTATATATTTCCCATTGCTGAGTTTGTGGGTTATAATGGAATAATCTATTAAATTCATTAGTTAACCAAAGACTGCCATCTATATTTGTTAAGAGTGCTACCCGTAAGGCATTATCTAAGTTCTCATTATTCTTAGTAGATAATAGCTTGGGCGTTCCATCCTCTTTTTTTATGAAATAGGTGCCAAGACTGCCACTAACATATAGGTTGTTTTCTTTGTCTTGCACAATACCTCTACAAGCCATTATAGGTTCATTGTCTTGAAAAAACTGTTTGAATTTATTAGGGAAGATGTGATTAAGACTAACCTTATTTGCAAAATTTAACCAATATCCTCCTTGATTATCAAAAAAAGAAGAGGTTAAATGTACAGGTGTTTTATGCTCGAAGTCAAGGTGTGTGATCCTTTTTCCTTTTAAATCAAAAATATCCAAAGAATAGAGATCATTAGAGCACCAAAGTTGTTGGTGAAAAGGAGAAAATCGTTGGTGCCGATATTGTTGGTCAGTAGAATACTTAAAAACAGTTGCCTTTTGATAAGGTTTTTTGTGATAAGTAGTCGTAAGTTCTTTATTGTTTTTGTCTATTGTTGTAATTGAAAATAGAATACTTCCATCTGGAGCAGTTCTGATAATATTTGAGGCTTTGAATTTATTACTAACATCATATAAGGCACTTCTATCTATTTGTTGACCTTGCTGATTAAAACGAATAAAAACAACTTTGTTTTTTGGAGTTTTAGTCATTAACCAGCCACCTTCATTTTTCTCAGAAGGTAGTTTTACCCCAATGTTTAAGCTAAGACTATCATCAAGTTTTATAAGAGACTTAATACTGTTGCCATTATATTCAAAAAGTTCGTGATTGGTTGCAAACCATAGGGTCTTATCTGTATTTTCTATGAAATCATGAGCTACCCCTTTCTCAAAATAAGGAATGTTTTGAATATGCTCTTCAAGTGGAATAGCCATTTTTTTTATAGGATCAAACACATCAATAGCCAATTGAGTATCAATATCTCTTATATAGATCAACCACAATAAACCATCGGGAGCTAGACAAACTTGGTTGATATGATTGCTTTGTAAACCACTCGTTTTTTTAGTGTAGACCTCAAAGTTAGAACCATCATAACGATTGAGTCCATAAGGTGTAGCCATCCAGATAAAACCTCTTGAATCTTGTGTAAAAGATTTTACGGTATGATGCGACAGGCCATCCTCTGTCGAAAAGAGTTTGGTTTGGACAATATAATCCTGTGCATTGGTAGTAATGGATCCAATGCAAAAGATAAATGATATATAGAAAAAAGTCCATAGCATAATACTTAGGTTCTAATCTAAAATCAAAGATAGAAAAAGCAATTAGAGTATTTTTTTTCTGACTTAGAATTCCAAAAGTTTGACGGTTTTTTGAAAAAGATAGCTTGTATAAGTTCTGAACGTCTCTTTTGAGTTGTATTTGTCTTAAATTTTGAGACAAAATCGACTGAAAGTCTCAAATAATGGGACATGTCCCAATTTTTAAGACATCTGTCTCAAAAATTAAGACAACTTTATTTTGAATAGCTCACCTTTGGATCATCAACAAATGATACCACCAATTTTAAGTTGTTATAAACCAACAAAACTAAATCCATGAGTTATACAAATTATCATTTCAAGACAAAGGAACTAACCTTTTGGAAAAAGTTTCTTCAAGTCTATTGGTTCAACCCCAAAAGTTGGTTGTTAGAAGAGATGATTGTAGAAAAAGATCAAATCACAATTATTCGGAAAGATGGAAATATTTTTAAGAGTCATATTTCAGAATTAAACACAACATATTCTGTAGATCGATATTATCGAAAAGAATTTAAGATAGAGGATCAACATGGGAATAAAACAAGATTCAAAGAAATTCCTGATATGCTCAATGATGAAGATTGGATCAGAATCTTGATACTCTTAGATGCAAAAGAAACCAAATGCAGTAAAATTTTATCCTTCTTTTCAGGAATACTAGGCAAGTAAAAACAATCTTATTATATAAAAATTAAAGAACTACAATTTTCTCTGATATCTATCAGAGGGGAGGCATCTTATATTCTAAATTAAATAAACAATAAAGATTATGAACAAGTTATTTGGAGCAATTACGATTTTATTATGCAGTGTTTCTTTTCTAAGAGCTCAAGTAATAAAATATACTCCACCAGCAGCTATCGAAAATCAGCAAGTATCTATTTCTGTAGAAAGTATGGAGACTTCAGATAGTTATATCTACGCCAAACTTAAAGTGAAAAATAAGACAACAGGTTATATTCATTTTGATTTGAAAAAAGTAGGTTTTGAATATGCTAACGGGACAACTTTCCCAACTTTTGGGTCTTCATTAGTGCCACCTAATGGTCAACGTTCAAGCAATTGCAAATCAGGTATGAAAAAAGCAGATGAATTTGATTTTCAGATAGCTGGAGTTCGCCATGCATCGGCTTCTAATGATTTTTTATCTGCCGATAAACTGCCTGTAGCAGAAGGTGCAACACAAACAATTGGAAACTTTGAGGTAGAAGTGATTAAAGTAAATAAGTATAAAAAGAAAACAACAGTTAGAGTAAAAGTAACTTATAATGGACCAGAAAACCAACTAGGTGTTATCAATTTCAAAGCAATAGGTGTAACAGGAGAAGATGCTAAAGCGAATAAAGCTAAGATTGCTTTGTTGTCAGGCAAATCAGAGAAATCATATATCGATGTTAAATCAATTAGTGAAGACTTAAACCTAGAATGGAGCAAGGTTTTTCAGGAGCTGACATTCGAAGATATCCAATTAGATAAAGTACATGTGCAAAAAGAAGGTTACCAAGGTAAGTTTGAGCCAATACATGCTACAAATGGTGTATATAAGCCTTTTGTAGAGGGCAGTGATAAACCTGTAAAAGTTATTATATATAACACCAACAATCATGGGTTCAAGGTAATGTCTGAAGGTGCTGAACGTACAACTAGCTATACAACTAATGCTACTTTAGGAATGGATGCAGGAAGCAATGAAATACAGATAATGGTTGATGGAATGAAAGCAGCTACTGTAAATACAAAATTGACGATAGCAGAGGGGATAGCTACTACCAAATATGAATTAAAATTTAGCGAAACAGAAGGATATACTTTAGAGCATATAGAAGGATCTGCTGTGAAAGTAACAGCCGTAGCAACAGAAGAAGTAGTGAAAATAGAAAATACTACTGCTGCTACCAACAATGCTTGTGAATTATCTTTTAGCGATTTTACAGCTCTACAAAAAGATATTAAATCAGAGGCAGACAGTGGAGGGAATCCAGTAGGTTTAGCAGCAGAATTATTATCTGTTAAGAAATGTGTGAGTACTGCTCAAGTCGTAGAACTAGCCTCAGCTTTCAACTTAGATGGTAATCGTTTGGAGTTTGCAAAAAAAGCCTATAAGCATACTTCTGATAAGAACAAATATTTTCAAGTTGTTCAGAAATTGTCTTACAATAAGAATAAAGAAGCCTTAGAAACCTTTATTCAAGTTCAATAAGAGTTTATAGCCTTAGTAGTTGTAGGAGAAGTTGTTATTTAATTGAATGTATTAAACTTAATAATTATGAAAAAGACATGGAAAGATAGATTGCTGATGTGTAAGGTATTGGCATTAATTTCATTTTCTTTGGCTATTAATAAGCAAGTTGATGGTCAGTGTATAGCGAATACTTCTCCTACTTCTGCTAATCAAGGCGAAACAGGATTCTCTGTTACTATTACATTAGGGGCTAGTGCACCAGCAGGCGAAACGCCATATTTAGTACGCTTGGATAGTTTGATAGGAACCGATGTAGAAAGAGATGGAACTACCTTAACAGCCACTTTTAGTATTCCTTCTTACGAAGCTACAGGTTCTAAAACATTGATACTAGAATTTCCATCTCAAGTATGTACCTCACCAGCAGCATTTACGGTCAATGCTAATAGTTTTAGTGGGACTGTCTATTATGTAGATCCTGCTAGTCCAGGGACACCACCTTATTCTGGTACTTCTTGGGCCACTGCATTTACAAATATAAATATGGCTTTGAATGAAGTTTCTATGGCTGGTGGGGGAGAAATCTGGATTAAAAAAGGAACCTATACACCCAACGCTTCGGATAGAACAAAGTCTTTTGGGCTAAAATCTGGGGTTTATCTCTATGGAGGTTTTGATGGAACTGAAACTGCTCGCTCGCAACGTGATTATGTTAATGATTCAACCATTCTAAGTGGTGATATAGGTACACAAGGAGATAGTACAGATAACAGTTATCATGTATTGCTTGGTGCTAATGATGCATTGCTAGATGGATTCTATATTACAGGAGGACAGTCCGATGGCGAACTTTCTAGTCGATTAGGAGGAGGGATGTATAACTATAATGTTTCTCCAAGTATCAACAACTGTGTGTTTTATAATAATTTTGCAGAAGAAGGTGGAGCTATTTACAATATACAAGAAGCTGCGATCTCAGTAGTTTCTAATTCTACCTTTATCAATAATAATGCTTACAAAGGTGGTGCTATTGCAACTAGAGTTGGGGCACACACTTATATTGATGGCTGTACTTTTAGTAATAACCATGCAGCTTGGAGAGGTGGAGCCATATTTATAGACTATGGCGCTGATCCTGTTATTATTAATACTACCATAAATAACAATACTTGTTCTGATGGAAATGGAGGAGCTATTTATATAGACAATATATCCTCTCAGCTCAATAGTACAGCACCTACATTCAAAGATGTTAGTTTTTCTAATAACTCTGCAACTTATAGAGGAGGAGCTATTAGTATTTATAATAATTCTACTGATCCTGTTGTTTATGACTGTTCATTTACCAATAATTCTTGTGGAGTTGGAGGTGGTGCTATAGCAGTAGATAGCGGTCCTAAAGTCGTTGTCAAGAATGCAACCAACTCTAGTAATTCTGGAGGTACAGGTGGCAATAATATTGACAATAATGGAGGCCAAATAACTAATTATTAAAAACTATTGATCTAAACCTTTAGTCTGTGAAGTTTTATCTAATTGATAAAGCTAAAACAACGTACACAGATTAGTGTTAAAAATAAACAGTATGAAACAGTTAAGTAATATAATAATAACTGCTCTACTCTTATTTGCAGGAGCAGCAAAAGCACAAGTTTATGTAAATGTGAATGCTACTGGTGCAAATAATGGTTCTTCTTGGACTAATGCTTATACCTCTATTTTAGAGGCAATGGATGCTGCTCTTAGTGGAGATGATTTATGGGTTGCCCAAGGTACTTATTATCTACACCAAGGAGGTCCACAGGGAGATTCTTCTATTTGGCTAAAAACAGGAGTTAATCTTTATGGAGGTTTTATTGGAACAGAAACAACCCTAACTCAGAGAGATTGGGAAAACAATGCAACTATTTTTGATGGATACAACTCTGCAAGTGGAACATTTAGCTCTGTTCATATTATTGTAGCAGATAATGTGACTAACTGTACTTTAGATGGGTTTATACTTCAGCATGCAGATTCTTATAATGGACATGCAACAGAGCTAGATCCTGTAGCTTGTAGCAATGCAAGTGGAGGAGGTGGAAGTGGTTCTACTTCGGCAAGTGCTGTCCTGAATTGTGTGTCTTCTGGAGGTGGTTTGCTCATCAACCAATCTGACCCAGTCATTAACAATTGCATTATTAGAGATAACTTAGCCAAAAAAGGTGGAGGGGCTTATATAATGGTGTCTACTAGTGTTAGTCCAGGCACTTTTCCTGCACCTACCTTTTATAATTGTGAATTCTCTAACAATTTAGCCCAAAAAAGAGGTGGAGCCATTTCTTTAGATTTGTACACAAATCCAACCTTTACCAATTGTCGATTCATAGGAAATACTTGTGATTCAAAAGGTGGAGCCTTCTACCTAGATTGGGATTGTGATCCTGTGTTGACCAATTGTCTTTTGGTAGAAAATTTTGCAGAGAGAGGTGGTGCTATGGCTATAGATGGGAGCTCTAATCCTGTGTTGACCAATTGTACTGTTACCAATAATAGTGCTTTAGATATAGGGGCGGGTTTATACACAGGGAGTTATAATACAAGTCTATCTAATGCAAATGTGGTTACTATTACCAATAGTATTGTATGGGGAAATAGAGCACAATGGGGTGGCCCTGTAGATTTTGCCATTTGGCATGAAAATCATTTTGATTTGACTTACTCTGTTGTTGGTTTAGGATTTGTGAGTTCGGGCGTTGGCAATATTACTATTAATCCTATGTTTGTAGATACAGCTAATGGCGACTATTCTTTGCAAGCAGGTTCTCCATGCATCAATACTGGTACAACTGTAGGTGCTCCTTCTCATGACTTGAATGATACAATTAGAGATAGTAATCCTGATATGGGGGTGTACGAATATTCATCTGTAGTGAGTAGCATAACTCAAAAGCAAGCAACTCTTGAAGCAATGAGCCTAAAAGCTTTTCCTAATCCTACAACAGGTCTGTTAACTGTAGATTTAGGCGCTACTTATGAGCAAGTAGTTGTGACAGTTACAAGCTTAATAGGACAGGTGGTGTATAATGGTAATTATTCTGCTGTCCAACAGCTTAATCTTGAGTTTGAAGCAGCAAGTGGAGTCTATTTTGTAAAGGTGAAAACCGAAAAAACAGAAGCTACTGTAAAGGTGATTAAAAACTAATAGGAATCCGTTTTATCTAAAAGATAAAAGCCTCCATTCAACTAATGAATGGAGGCTTTTTTGTTTATTTTATTCTATTATAAATTTCCTTTTCCATTTTTTAGAGCAGCATCTCTCAAACGTCTTAAGAAAGGTGAAGCAAAGATAAAATCTTGCAAGAGTTCATTATCACTATTGACAACTTCTTTACAGTTACCTTGCCAAGCCAATTCTCCAAAATAGAGTAGGTTTATTTTGTCACCAATTTCCATCACCGAGTTCATATCGTGTGTATTGATAATAGTGGTCATTTGGTTTTCTACTGTAATCTTTTGTATAAGTTCGTCTATCAACATCGAAGTAGTTGGATCAAGACCTGAGTTTGGCTCATCACAGAACAAATATTTAGGATTGAGGATGATTGCTCGTGCAATCCCTACACGTTTTTGCATACCACCCGAAACCTCAGAAGGGTACTTATTATTACTACCCGTAAGCTCCACACGATCAAGTGTTTCGTTCACTTGTTTTAGCTTTTCGCCTTTGGTCATATTGGTAAACATATCCAATGGGAAACGCACGTTCTCTTCTACAGTCATAGAATCAAACAATGCAGAACCTTGAAAAAGCATGCCCATTTCTGAACGAATGGCTTTACGTTGCTTTGCATTGAGGTCCGAAAAGTTGGTGTCACCATACCAAATAGCTCCTGATGTTGGTTGAAGGAGTCCTACTAAGATCTTAAGCATTACAGTTTTACCTGCACCACTTCGTCCAATAATCAAGTTGGTTTTGCCTTGTTCAAAGACTGTTGTAATCCCTTTGAGGACTTCTTGGTCACCAAAACTCTTACGTATATTTTCAGCTCTAATCATTATATTTCTAATATTAGGTTAACAACAAGGCAATAACATAATCTGCTAAAAGGATCATAATATTACTAATCACCACGGCACTTGTACTCGCTTTTCCAAGCTCAATACTACCACCAGTTACATAAAAACCTTGATAACAGGAGACAGAGGTTAGGATAAAAGCAAACACAAAGGCTTTGATCTCCATCATGAATACATTGTAAGGATCAAAAAAGGCTCTAAGTCCTTGCATAAAGTCTGCACTAGACAACAAACCACCACCCCAACAAGCTAAGTAACCTCCTGCCATACCTAAGAAGGCAGAGAAGATAACTAACATAGGAATCACTACCAATGCAGCTAAGATTTTTGGTAAAATAAGGTAAGCAGGTGTATCTACACCCATGACTTCAAGAGCATCAATTTGCTCTTTTTGGCGCATCCCACCGAGCTCAGCAGCCATATTAGAACCTACCTTACCAGCTAATGCTAGGCAGGTGAAAGTTGGTGCCAACTCTATAATCATAATATCTCTAACGATATACCCAATATAATATTTAGGTATAGTAGAGCCTCCTAATTGATAGGAAAACTGGACAGCGGTTACAGCACCAATAAATACGGATACTAAACCCACAATAACTAAAGAACCTACACCAATATCGTTCATTTGGCGCATGGTCTCTTTCCAGTACATGGATAGCTTTTCGGGCTTGGCAAACATATTTTTCATCAAAATAAGATACCTGCCGAAATGGTATAATGAATTCAACGCTATAAAATTTTAGGTAAAAGCAATAGGATTGCCTGATAAAAGTAGCATTCACCGCAAAAGCAATGCCTAGTCATGAGTGAAAGTACAAAATTAAAAAACAATAGCAAAAAATAAGAGCATTAGTCAGACCTATTTAAGGATTCGCACCTAGAATTGTATGTACTTTATCGATTAAAGCACTTTTTTTGGTACTTTGAGACAGTAGACCAGAGACAGCTATTCCATAAACTCCTGTGCCTAGAATTTCTGCAATATCGTCTACTAAGATACCGCCAATAGCTATAATTGGAATGTCAAATTTCTTTGATTTTAGCTGATCTAATAGCTTTTGATAACCTTCTAAGCCAAGAATAGGGCTCAATTTTTTTTTGGTAGTAGTATGTCTAAATGGCCCAACACCAATATAATCAACTTCCGCATTGGAGTCCATAATATGTTGGATGTGCTCTATACTATTAGCTGTAGCTCCGATTATTTTAGTTGTGCCCAATATTTTCCGAGCTTCTAGCCAGTTCATATCTCCCTGTCCAAGATGCACCCCATCTGCATTTATTGTTTTTGCAACCTCTACATTGTCATTAATAATCAAGGTTGCAGCATATTTTTGACAGATAGTTTTGGCTTCTTGAGCTGTTTGAATATAGGTGTTTGAATCAACATTTTTGAGTCGGAGTTGGACCCAATCACCACCTGCTTTGCAGATAGCTTCTATTTGTTGAAGGTGTTCTTTTGGGCTATCGCCTTGTGATATATATTGTAGTTTTGAAATATGTGTAGACATAGAATTTTTGTTTTAAGAGTATATTCTAAGAATGATAACCTAATAAACCACTAGTACTGCTCAAAAATTGTGTAATGTATGCTTTAGCATTTTTGCAAGCAACTTCTAAACTATCTCCTTTTGCAAGTTGAGCTGCTATAGCAGAAGAAAGTACACAGCCTGAACCATGTTTTTCACTACAAGCAGCATTTTTAGAAGGGAGAAGAGTGTTTATGCTTCCATTGCTTGTGTACAGAAAATCAACTCCCTTTTGGCTCGTAGAATGGCCACCTTTTGCTAGTATGTTAGTGTACCTCGCTAGTGTTTTAGCAGCCTCCGCCATATTTTTCTGACCTGTTAGAATTTCTAATTCTGGTTGATTGGGGGTGAGTAAGTGTATTTGTTTTAGCCACTGTTCCAATTCTGATAAAGCAGCAGTTTTATGAAAATTAAAACCTGCTGTTGCTCGCAATACAGGATCAACTACTATTTGTATGTTAGAATTTTTTAGGTGTAAATGTTGAGTGATTTGGTTGAGTATAGACCAGTTTTCTACAATACCAATTTTGCAATAGTTAATTGTATATTTTTCGAATAGAATATCTATTTGCTCCAATATCAGTTGAGGACGAGTCCATTGTAGCTTTAAGAAGGTATCTTCATTTTGTACGGTAAGGGCTGTACAGACCCCTAACCCATAAACTTGGAGTTGTTCAAAGGTTTTGATGTCAGCCAGCAAACCTGCTCCTCCACTAGGGTCTAGCCCTGCTATACTCAATACATAAGATCTTTGCATATAGTTAGGTTAATCTCTGTTTTAGCTTGGTTTGAAGAATATATCCTTTTCTGTATCATAGATATAAATATCTTGATTTTGAGTTCCTATTTTTTTGGAATCAGTATTTAAATAATTGACAATAATACCACAATCATTATCTTCTTCAGTATACTCAATCTTTGTTTGTAAGCTATAAACCTTTTCGTTACTAGATGAAAATTGATACTCTTCTGTTTTGATCTGGAAGGCTTCCTCAAAATCATCTGTATTATAATAGAATAGAGTTATAGAATAGATGCCTTGTTTCCTTTTTTTAACAGGTTTGATCAAGAAATAGTGGTCTCCAATTTTTTGAAGAGTAAAAGGAGCTATTTCATAAAGAGGGAATTCTAGCTCTCTAGTATATGTTCCACAAGCACAATTTTTAGAAAATTCCAATAAATACATCCCTTTGGTATTTTCTTTAAATTTGGCAACACTCATATAATGATGATATTCATCTGTGAGTCTAGATCCATAGTCGATTGGGATAGAATTCATGAAAGAAACTAAGGCAAAATGATTTTCTTTTTCTTGATAATATTCAATCTTTCCAAATTCTACATATTCACCTGTATCATCTGGATCGTGAGCCATCTGATCATTCACTAATTCATATAGGGGGAAGAAAGTTTGTAGGAGTGTTTTAGAGTCAAACGCAGGCATTGTTTTTTGATCTCGGTAGAAGCTGATAGTTTCTCCATCAAAAGAGATTCCTCTTAAGCCATCTTTTTCTAGGAAACAAAGCTTATTATACTCCTTCAGACAAGTTTCTTTAGAGTCATTTAAGGCAAAAGTAGTTGTTGATAAGCGAGTTAAAGTTGTTCTACAGTCGTATCGGGCTACTATTTCAACATCTCCATCTGCATCTACTCTAGGCAAGTATTCTTCAAATTTTAATATTAAAGTATTTGTTTCCTTATCTAGAAATACACTAATAGCTTGATCATCTTCCTCCACCTCATTCTCTCTGATATATGGGTGGTTCCAATATGTCCCAAGCAATCCTTTATCAGCAAGTTCCCCCTCACTATTAATAGGAATAATCAAACCTTCTTTTGCAGCAAAGGTCTCTGTAGTTCTAGGTGGATAATTTACAGTTGCTGGAGCTAAAATAGGAATAGGCTCTGTAGTTAAGTCAGTCTCTTCTTGATTAGGTTCATTAGGTTCAGGATTATTTATATAACTTATCAGAATAATGAAAAGGAGTACTCCTATAAGTACAGCACTACCATAGTAAACCAATTTATTTTGCTTCATAAAACTTGTAGGTTGTTGGGGAAATGTATCTCAATGTACAAAAAATAGCAACAATACTTAAGCTGAGGTTGTTGCATCAGAATATAGTTGAGTATTGCAATACTCAATAGATAAGGACGTTTTATATTCTAGATTTGAATTCTTCTATTAGATTATTAATGTTTGTTGTAATTTAGAGGATGAAAATAACACCAACGCATAAATCATAAACTACGAATGGTAGCCAATAAATATCTCCTTTTTGTTTTAATCAGTTTTTGTTCTAGCCTTGTTTATGGACAGAATAGAAAATATATTTTGACCAGTATTTGTGTTCAAGATCAATCAAGTGATACTGCAATAGTAGGAGCTAAAGTTATATTGCAAGAACTAGACTCTAAAAAACAACTGTTGACCAGTGATACTATGCAAACGGAGGGTTGTTTGTACACCCACTTTGATAAAACTCGAAAGTATAGGGTAGTGGTAAAAAAAGAGGGTTTTTATTTAGAAGATAGCCTTATTGTATTATCTAAAACTTCTGAGCTTCAAAAACAAAAATTATTAATTAAGCTACAGCCTAGAGTTTGTTTTTATGTAAGAGGAAGGGTGTCTTGTGCTGTCGATCGTACAGATGTTCCGAGAGGAAGTATACAAATCAAGAATTTAAGGACTAATGAAATGCGTGAAGTGCCTATCGTAAATGGTGCTTATGAGTTTTGTGGGGACTGTGATCAGCAGTACCAACTAAAGGCACTTGTAGAAGGTCATGTAGGAGGCGTAGAACGACTAGAACTTCGATCTCCTAATTGCGGTAAGCGAAAGGAAGCTTCTAAAACTATAGATATAGAATTGGTAGAAAATTATACTCAAGACTTTTATGAAGGAGAGACGATCAAATTACCTAAACTTACCTTTATTGGAGAAACAACAAAACTCTCTAGGCAAGGAGAACGAGAGCTCAATCGCTTAGTTCAAATCATGACACAAATGCCTGATTTGTGGTTATCTATTAAGATTCAATCGGCACCTTATGGTGATCGAGTCTTGAACCGAAAGTTGGTGGAAAAAAGAGCTCGATCTTTAGACCAAAAATTAATTGATAATGGGGTTTCTTCTTACCGTTATTTATTGATTTGTAACGAAAAAGTGGACAGAAAAGGGCAAAAACAAGGCGTTTGTGTTTGGAAACGTGTTCGCTAAGTTCCCTAACTATATTCTAGTAGTTGTTGGAAGTTATCAACAGCTTTATCCAAATCATTCCAGATAGAGCCTAACACTGCTAGCTCTTCAAAGCCTCTTAGTTGGGCTTCTTCGATTTTGTCAGCAGCAATCCCCCCTAAACCTATTAGTTGAAAAGGATATTGCTTTTTCAGATCATTAATATCCCAATGTACAGACGGTTTATAGCCTTTTTTAGAAATGCTCTCAAATACAGGACTGACAAATACATAGTCCATTGTTTGGGGCAGTTGTGCTAAGGTGTTTGGATGATGCACTGAGCTGCCTAATACCCAACCTTGATCATGCACATTAGCAATCATAGCATCTAGTTCTTTCTTGGGCAGGGACTCTCTGTGTGCCTCTCTTAGGTGGATACCCTTAAGTCCATAAACCTCTACCAATTCAAAAAAGGTATGTGTAATAATTTTATTGTAGTATTGCTCATCTATAGCATCTAGCAGTTGGGTGTATTCTTCTGCACTAAATGTTGGTTTACGTAGGTGTAGACATTCTAAACCTGACTCAAATAGTTGGTTGAGTAACTTTGCTTCGTTAGGTAGTGAGTGGTCGGTTGTAAGTAGGCGGATGTGCATTATCTATATCGAGTTTTGTATATAGGAATAAATTTACTGATTCGTTTTCGTTCGGCTTTGTCTATTTTGTTTTTGGCAAGAACAACCATGTCTATATTAGAGAGTTCTCCTAGATCTGAGGGTAAATCGGTGAGTTGATTGTGACTAAGATCAATGTGTTTTAGCTTTTTTAACTTGGATATAGATTTAGGGATAATCGTTAGATTATTATTGTTGAGTTTGAACACTTCTAGGTTAACTAAGTTTCCTACAAAATCGGGCAATTCAGTCAGCTGATTATGATTAAGAGATAGATACTTTAAGTTTGTCAATTCTCCAATTACAGAAGGTATTTCTTTTAATTGATTTCGATTTAAATTAAGGATGGATAAGTGAGTGCATTTTTTTAGTGCAGGAGGGAGCTCCTTAAGTTTATTTTCAGCAAGATGTAATTCTTCTAACTGAGGCAATTCTAATATCTCTAATGGGAATTGTGCAAATAAATTGGCGCTTAGATCCAAAATAGATAGTTGTTCTAAATTTTTGAGTTGAGTAGGAAGACTAGCTATGTGGTTCCCTGCTATAGAGAGATTTGTCAACTTATTTAATAAGCATATAGTCCGTGGGAATTGCTTGAATTGATTGAAGTTAAGGTGCAATTCTCTTAAGGTGTTTAGTTGTTCAAGATTTTTGAGTATTGGATGATTAGGAGTTTGGTAATTAAAATTCAAGATTTGTATAGGAGGGAATAGCTCAAGAGGTGTTATGTATATATATTCATTCGTAGCATGTCTATACTCTCGATAGTTGTATTTAATCTTATCATAAATAGATTTTAGCGATCGTAAGGACTTCCCTCCAAAATATCGAATAATAGGCATATACCGTTCTATACAAAAGTCTTTTAAGGCTTTGTTTCCTTTTATTAGTTGTAAAACTAGAGTGATGTTAGCCGATTCATGACTGCCAATCAGATCTATGATATGTTGCTGTTGAGCATCCATTAAAAAAATATTTGACACTTGGGTAATAGCTTTTTGATGCGGTATTTCTCTTTTAAGGGGAGTTCATTATTCTCCAAAAACAGTTGTCTCAAGTTAGTTAAATTCTGAATAGTATCAGGAATGTTTTCTAATAGATTTTCGCTTAAGGTGAGTATTCTTAGGCTGCTAAGTTCTCCAATACTATCAGGCAGTTTTATGAGTTCATTTTTGTTTAAACGAAGGGTTTTTAATTTTTGGAGTTGACCAATTTCGGTTGGTAATTGTTGGAACCTATTATCAGATAAGGTTAGGTATTTTAGAAATAGGCAGTTGCAAATATTTAGGGGGAATGTTTTTAATTTATTAAAAGAAAGATCTAAGCTTTTAAGGTTAGCATGTTGGTCTAGTTGCTGGAATAGAGGAGAGTCCGTTGGGATTCTATGTAGTTTGAGGTTATCACGTCTAGCTAAAAATTCAATAGGGATTAAATCATGGCAGTCCTCAACATTGGTATAGCCTACATAGAACATACTGTGGATCTCGTTATAAACGAATTTGAGTGAACGTAGACTCGATTTGTTGAAATGACGAATAATAGGTGTATAGCGAGCTTCAAAAAAACTGTAGAGCGCCTCGTCGATCTTCATCAACTGCAAAGCAAGTTCGATATTGGTATCGTCACCACTTGCTATCAATCGTATAATACTCTGCTTTTCTTCTTCCATACTAACTCTTTATAACACAGTTGGGCATAGCCTTTTGGAGTGCGTGACACTGTATCTCTGATAGGTTATTCTCATAGATTCTTAACTTCTCTAAGTTAGGCAACTTTTCGATAGTTTTAGGGATTTGAGTGAGTTGATTGTTGTTGATCCAAAGCAGCAATAAATTAGGCAACTCTCCGAGCTGAGTAGGCAGTTTGGGTATTTTGTTATTTGAAAAGTCAAGATATTTTAAGACTTTTAATTGCCCAATTTCTTTAGGTAGGGTAGAGAGTTGATTATGTGCTAAGCTAATTTCGGTTAGTGCTCTTAGGTTTTTTATGAATGATGGTAATGTTTGAATTTGATTATATTCTAACCGTAGCGATTTTAATTTTCTAAAGCGTTTGATGAAATCAGGAATTTCGGTTAGTTGATTCTTGAAAAAATGGAGGTATTCTAAGTTGCTTAGGTTGGCTATGGATTCTGGAATTTCGGTTAATTGGTTCTCTGCAAAAGATAGGTAGCTCAATTGAGTTAATTTACTAATGCTGCTAGGGATTTCAGTTAATTGATTGTCCCATACATTTAGCCATCTTAGTTGGTTTAATTGTCCAATGCTATTGGGGAGTTTTGTTAGTTGATTTCCTTGCAAAAATAGGGTGGAAAGGTTGTCTAGTTTACCAATTTCTTTAGGTAACTCTTTGAGCTGATTATTACTAAGATTAAGCACCATTAGGTTGTGGAGTGCTCCAATCTCTTTAGGGGTTTCTGTGAGTTGTTGGTCCGAAAGGTCTAATTGTCGAATGCTGTAGAGTTGAGTGAGCTGCTCTGCTAAATCTTGGCTAGGCTTTACTTTTTTGTAGCTTTCTAACCATCGGAAGATGTTTTGTTGAGGAGTCCAATCCAAATCTATTTTTTCGGACTTAGCCAAATCTAAGGCATTGATGATAGCTTGTTTGTTGCCTGTTTGTATTAAACATTGAACTGTGGAGGTTATGCTCATATAGTTAGGTCCTAAGTTTTTAAGGAATTGGGTGTTTTGTAAATATAGAATAGATAAAGTAAAAAAACATTCATTGCTTAAAATGACATATTCATGAACTTAAATAGATGACTCATTAGTTGTAAAGGATAAGTTGGGTTATTTCATGTATTATTGCATTTAATAGCAGACTTTATTGTATTGTAAAATACTAGTTTAATTGTACTTAGCAGGGTTATTTTTCCTTTTTTATAAATGCTTTTTGCTCGTTTCTATTGGTTTAAATATTCTCATAAGAAAACAACTTGATATGAAATTTATATATATACTTTTCTTTTTGTGTGTTTCGTTGCAACTAAATGCTCAACAAGGACAAACAAAATCCCCAAAAGGAAGTAGCAAAAAAGAAATAAGAGGCTACGAAAAAGCTATTGAATATTACTCTTCACGCATCAAAAATCAGCCACTTAATGCCAGTGTATATTATAATAGAGCTGTAGCTAAATCGGGATTAAATAACTATCAAGAAGCCATTTTAGATTATAATAAAGCCATTGAACTAGACTCTAGTGATGCTATTTATTATTGGGGAAGAGGTGTAGCTAAATTTTCTTTAAAAAAACTGGAAGAGGCTATCATAGATTATGATAACGCAATCAAAATAAATCCGAATGATGCTCGTGTTTATTCTAATAGAGCTCTTGTGAAAGAAAACTTAAATAATTTTAAAGGTGCTATTTTAGATTATAATAAAGCTATTGAATTAGATTCAACTCAGCCCTCAATTTATTACAACAGAGGGGTGCTTAGAGAAGCTTTAAAGATTTATCCAAAAGCGATAAAAGACTATTCTAAGGTTATAGAACTCAATCCAACAGATGCAGCAGCTTATTACAATAGAGGAAATATCAAAAGTACATTAGAAATGCATCAGTCAGCATTTAAAGATTATAATAAAGCAATTAGGCTAAACCCTAATAATCCTGACTATTACTATAATAGGGGGATTGCTAAAGATGATTTAAAAGACTATAAAGCTGCCATAAAAGACTACTCCAAGGTCATAGAACTCAATCCAAAAGATACTTCGGGTTATTATAATAGAGGACTTTCTAAGTATAATCTAGGTGAAATATCTTCTAGTTGTTTAGATTTTAAGAAAGCTGTCAAACTAGGCAGTTTAGATGCCGCAAACTTGATAAAAGAATATTGTCCAGATTAGTTGAATACTTAGCTAAGTACCAAAATTGCAAAAAAAATAGTCGCACTTGATGAGGTGCGACTATTTTTATATTAGAGTTTGTATTTCTTACAAATAGATCTCACCGCCTTTTTCGGCAAATTCTTTCGATTTTTCTTCCATTCCTTTTTGGATATCCTCCTCATTCCCTTCCAGCGTATCTGCATAATCACGCACCTCTTGAGAAATTTTCATAGAGCAGAATTTAGGTCCACACATAGAGCAGAAATGGGCAACCTTAGCACCATCAGCAGGCAAGGTCTCATCGTGGAATTCTTTGGCCGTATCAGGGTCTAAAGAAAGATTGAATTGATCGTACCAACGGAACTCAAAACGAGCTTTACTCACAGCATCATCACGGTATTGAGCACCAGGATGTCCCTT
>JAAEPD010000055.1 GCA_024222455.1 Aureispira sp. | reverse complement strand
TTTCTTGTACCGCATATCAAACTCTATATAACACTTAGTTTGATGCCAGTCTTTCCAATCAGGAATATACCCAGTCTCTTTATTCAATCTTGTCGCGTGATTGTTGATGATTTCTTGTTGTACACGTCTCTTTCCTGCTTCTATTGCTTTTGCTTCGGTTTCGTATTCTACGCCAAGACTTTTCCCAGCCTGGTTAGATATACCATTACTTACATCAGATTGACCAGTTAAATGCCACACTCCAACTGTACACTCTAACATCTGTTCTTTTAGCTTTGCTTCTAACTTTGCAAGATCTGATTTTAATCGGTTTATAGTGTTTATTGGTGATTCGTCCATTTTGTTCTCCTGTCTATTTTATTTGCACACATAGCTGTTATGTATACAAGTCCTAGTGTTAGAAATGCGCTAAGTGCTACTTTCAATACTAGCAATAATGATAAGTTAGTATTTACACCGTTCATTGTTTGCACAATTGTGTTGAATGCAAACCCGAACGTAAATAGAAACGATATTAATGTCAGCATTATGTATATTAGTTTCATTTTCCACCTACCTCACAACATGACTTGCTTTTAAGCCTATATTTCTCATATTGCAATTGTTCAATATGTCTGTGTTCATTTCTATTTCTACAATAC
>JAAEPD010000054.1 GCA_024222455.1 Aureispira sp. | reverse complement strand
TGGATTGCATGGATTACTTACGAGAGTGTGACGATAATGCTTTTCAGCTTGCAATTTGTGATCCGCCTTATGGGATAGGTGAGGACGGATCAAGAAGTTTAGTCGAAAAACCAAATAACAAATGGAGAAACAGACAAAGCAAAATATACAAAACTTTTGATGATAGTAATCCGCCAGATAAAGATTATTTTAATCAATTATTTAGGGTTAGTAAAAATCAAATTATATGGGGTGGTAATTATTTTACCGACAACATACCGCCATCTAAAGGGTGGATAGTGTGGGATAAAAAAGCCGACATAAAAGAACCGTTGTCAATGTGTGAACTTGCATACTCTAGTTTTGACAGAAAGTGCAATAAGTTTGATTTTTTATGGGCTGGATTTAGGAAGGCTGTACAAGAAAAGCGCATCCATCCAACTCAAAAGCCCGTTAAACTCTACGAATGGCTACTAACCAACTACGCAAAAGAAGGCGATAGAATCCTAGATACACATGGCGGCTCAATGAGTAGTGCTATTGCTTGCCATAACTTGAACTATGATATGACTATAATTGAGCTAGACGAGGACTACTTCAGAGCAGGGAAAGAGCGACTAGAGGCGCATCAACAACAATTAAGGTTTAACATGTAATTAGTTGTTGACACATTACGCGCAATCTGTATAATAGAACATGTACTAAACACAAAGAGGGGTGAAGAAAGCACGCCATACATTAAGATGCTTTTACTTTTACAGGAGTGGATATTATGAAAAGTCTATAAGGCTATAAATTAAACATGAAAAAACTAAGGAAGGTGGGTATTGTCAATTTTTATCTTCGGACATACCCATCTTATAAATAGAAAAAAAAGGATAGGATGATGGAATTTATACAAAAAGAATTAATTGTTGGTTGCACAGGTAT
>JAAEPD010000053.1 GCA_024222455.1 Aureispira sp. | reverse complement strand
CTACTTTAATCTTATAAGCCAACAATAGGTATTGTAAAGTTGGCATAGGTAGTGGAGTATAAGCCATATTGACCACATCATCTGTAGGCCAAGGCATAGTATTGTCCCAAGGATTGCCACTAGAATCTTCATAACCAGAGGGGACTAAGATAGTTTGTTTACTTATCTCGTATAGTTTAATAGCCTTTTCCCTAACAACTAAGGGAACTCTTACTGTAATCATTATATGACCTACTTAATTTGTTTATACAATTGGTAAGGAGTGAAGCACCACCACTTACGGACTGCTATGAAATCTTTAACATATTCTACACAAGTGGAACCTACCACTATAAAAGGTGATCTCAGTTTATCACCACATTGTTCTTTCAGTTTATCTCTATCTACTTCTACTACAGTATAACCTCTTAAGTTCTTATAGTATCGAGATATATTTTGCCATTGTGTAAATACAAAACCATTTAAGGAAACTATCATCTCCATACTACTACCATTATAAGTTTGTTCTAGCTTATACCAATTGAATCCATCAAAGTATAATACCCAGCAGTGTTGGAAACCTTTCTTCAAATATTTACTATACCATCTTGATTGATCAGTGTTGCAGAAGATAATATAAGTCTTCTCTACTCTTTTCTCCATCACCTCAGCTAAGGAGAGTCCTTCTAATCCATTTATATCTAGCATCATTTTACCTCTTAGATATTAATTGTTTTACTTCTATTTAATGACTTCTTTTGGTATGGTTGTCTCTTGTATCCCTTGATATATAAGGGCTAGAGGGTAATACCTTACTTATATGTAGTATAGTATGTCTATTTATTATATTGTATTTCGGCTCTTATTTACCTTTCCTCAATTTATTAACTATTCCACCAACACCTCGAATACCAAATGAAGCTGAGATACTAATACCAATTAAGTAAGTAAACCAAGTAGGGGCTGACTCTAATCCAGCTAAACCTTTCAATGCTGCTATTTGTAAACAACCTTGAGTGTATTCACCTAACATAATCAAATCAATAAAGGGTGAGGTGAAGATAGCAATTAAAGGTAATGATAACCAAAATGTCCACCACTCATCTTTCATAGAAGAAGCCATTTGACTTATTGACGAGGTTTCCCAATCACCAGTTTGATTAATCTTATTTAACTTACGTTCATGTTTAGCAGCACCTATAGCCTTCTTATTATCCATGTATTGACCAGCTAAAGAGGTTATGCCCCCAGTCAATAGGTTTAGTATTCCCATAGAAAGTCCTTACTATATATAAAAAGAAAGTCCCCACAATCATAGTGTCTAGGATATGAAAGCAGGGACAGAGAGAGATAATGTATAAATACCTTTTAATCAAGAGCCTCATTACAAGGCAGCTTGTCTTACT
>JAAEPD010000052.1 GCA_024222455.1 Aureispira sp. | reverse complement strand
GAGATAAAGCCGTAATTTTTTGATTAGACAAGGTAGATGTTCTGCCTAATAGCCTTAGCTATTAAGGTAGGTTGTCTAACGAAGGGCTAAATAAAAAAGAACAATTTATCATCTACTATAATTACTTACATAACCTTTATTGAACTGGATTAATCCAGAGTATGGAGCAGGGGCTGGTCTATTTTTTTTTATAGAATTATTGTTAGGAGGACCTATCTTGGATTCAAAATATGTAAAGCCATATATTGAAAGACAACGAGAGAAATTTGGGATTACAAGAACAAGAATAGTCCTTACTTCTAACCAAGTTATCTCAAAGAAAAAAAATATTCCTCTTCATAAAGTAACAGATATAGTATATTCTCAGCATTCTAACTATTCTCGAAGTAATAATTTTGAAGAAGAAATATATTGCAAATTAATTCTTAGATGGTCAGGTGTTCCTGTCTCATACCATATCAACACAGAAGAGGAAGCTAAAGAGTTAGCACAAAAAATAAAAGAGCTGATTGATTAGGAGAGCCTATTCAATATCATTAGCACTAGCCTGATCATCCCAAACATCTTCTACCAAATAACGCAGTTGCTCTGCTGCTAATATTGTCATTTCATCTTCATCAGGATAAATCTCTCTGTTGTTGCCCAACATATCTTCATGTGCATCAGACAAAGCTCTACGGTCTCCATTGTAGGAGATATAGCGATTATCAAACTCATGAAATATTCGCAAATCTTCCTCATATATAACCAAATCTTGCATATTATCTTCTAACTCAAATTCTGTAATTAAGCGAATGGACCTATACTGGCGCATTTCTTTTACTCTACAAGAGACATTAATTATTTTAGGTCGAGTAACTGTTTTACCATTTTCATCTTTTAGGGGCTTCCCATTCTGATCATAAACAATTTCAGTCCCATCCTCTACATCTCTCGAATCGGTATAAGATTGCTCTTCAAAACCCTCATGAGAAACCTCATGAGAAGTAGTTCTTAATGTTATAGTATAATTTGGCTCTAAACGCTCATCTGCAGTTGTATAAAATAGAATCCAGTCGTAATCATCTAAGTCACTAATTGCTTTGAGGTAAAACTCATCAAGAAGTTGTACCGGCCACTCATCCTCCCATTGAATAAACACATAAGTAGTTCCTAAATCAGCAGAAGTTTTTATATAGGACTCTAAATCCTGATTGACATAGTCTGAAAGATATTGACGAGCTTGCAAAAAATGTTCATGGGCTTCTCTTGCTATAAAACGACTATTGCTACTTTGGGCCGAATCTAATAGAGCTATACCTTTATAATAATGAAATTTGGTAGCTTCTTGCTTTGCTTCCTTTTTTTTTGCAGAAACATCTATGAGTGCAATATGAGCTTCCTTTTTATTTTCATCTACCAAAGGGAGTAAAGGTTGAATGAGTTGTTGACGTTGGTCGATCTGATTATATATGGCTGCAATCTTATCCCAGTTTTCAGCATTATGTTCATCTTTTAGGTCAGTAATAGTTGTCAAATCATTGCCCATAGCTTCAAAATAAGCTTGCTCTAAAAGCTGTACTAAATCAGCAGGCCGATTTTTGTTATTACGGAACTTTTTAGTCAATTTTTGTATTGCAACGTCAAACTTTTGCTGTTCAACGAGCTTGTGAGGCGATACACATGCAGTTATGTATGTGAAAAATATTGATATGAGTAAAAAAGGCTTGTATATTGACATACAACTATAGGTTTAGGTGAAATGTTTTTTCAGAAATAATCACAAATAATAATAATTTTTTGGGGAAGAGTTCTAAATTTGTCGCTCAATAAGAATAAATGTTTAACTATTTAGCATCTTATTGGAATCCTTATAACATAAGGGTTTAGTGGTGAAAACGTAATCTAGAAACTTTTAAGTTGTTAACTTTTGTTAAGGAAATGCTATTTAGATGCTATCTAAATAACGATTACCTAAATAAAACATTTGGCAAAAAGGTTTACGCATTGTATTTTTGCCTCGAATGAGAATGTCTTTTTTGACAAAACTTTTACACAAAATGATATATAGAATGTTTGCACGCCTTTGCTCACTAGCCTTGCTAGTTACCTTTTTGTGCGGCTCTCTTATGGCACAAGATCCAGATCCAATGAATGGACAGTCTCTATTTATAGAGAAATGTGCTAGTTGTCATAACAATGACATGGTGAGTGACATGACTGGTCCCGCTTTACAGGGAGCAAAAGATAGATGGAAAAAATTCCCAGGCCAACTTAATGAGTGGATCAGAAACTCTCAAGCTTTGGTTAGTGCTGGTCAGCCAAGAGCAGTCTCGCTTTTTAACCAATGGGATAAAAGTGTAATGACAGCAAATCCTGATTTGACTGATGCTATGATCGATGATATCTTATTGTACATCGAAATGAAAGCAGCTAATGAAGGACCTTTTGCTAAAAAAGAAGCAGATGGACCTGCTGTTGCTACTGCAGATGGTGGTAGTGAAGGGTCTACAGCTATTCTTTGGCTTTTAGCTTTAGTCTTAGGTATTGCAGTTGTTTTATTGGCTAGAAACATTAATGCGTTGAATCGCTTAGCTGAAAAACAAGCAGGTGATCATGTCTCTCCAGAGAAAACAATCCGTGATATTATATTGAGTCCAGCAATTATTAAAATGTTGGTATTCTTACTAATATTAGTAGGTGGTTATACCACTGTAAATAATGCAATTGGATTAGGACGTCAGCAAAATTATGCTCCTGAACAGCCAATTAAATTCTCTCACGAGTTGCACGCCGGTAAAAATGGAATCAATTGTCAATATTGCCATGATGGTGCTCGTCGTTCAAAACATTCAGTGATTCCTGCTACCAATACTTGTATGAACTGCCACAAAGCAGTGAAGAAAGGTCCTGAACATGGAACTGCTGAGATTTTGAAAATCTACGCTTCTTCTGGATTTAACCCTAGACAAGGTGCTTATTTTGATAAGTCAATAACTGCAGAAGACAGATTAGCTATATACGAAGAATGGTTGCTCAAAGATATGATGAAGAAAGAGCATGAAGCAAATCCTACTGTTACAGAACGTACTGTGAAAAAACAGTTAGAAGCTGCTAAAGGATTTATAGCTAAACCAATCGAATGGGTACGTGTACACAACCTTCCTGATCATGTTTACTTTAACCACTCACAGCACGTAACTGTAGGTAAGGTGAAATGTCAAACTTGTCATGGTGCAGTTGAAGAGATGCCTGTATTGAAGCAACACTCTACTTTATCTATGGGATGGTGTATCAACTGTCACCGTCAAACTGAAGTTCAGTTCAAAGATGGTATGAATGCTAGTAAAACTGGCCCATATGATGGCGATGATAACAAAGCCAACTCTTATTATACAGACTATCAATATTACGAAAGATACCACCAAGAAGTATCTGATGGTAAGCGTAAAGGTGTAACAGTGGAAGAGATTGGTGGACTGGAATGTCAAAAATGTCACTACTAGAAAAGTAGTTGAGGTTGGTCATTGTAATGGTCAGCCTTTCGGCATGAATTTAAAATTCTATTGTAGCTAAAAAATTGAAAAATTGTGGGAGTTAATCCCCTCTCAAGATAATCATAGAATATTATGAGTCAGAAAGATCAAAAAAACAAAGTTTGGGTAAATTTAGAAGACCTTACTAATGACCCTAAGTTTGTAGATTCTCAAAACGAGGAGCATTTAGGCCCTAATGAAGGTGAAGTAGATGAGCCATCTCGTCGTGACTTTTTGAAATATGTAGGCTTTGGTTTAGGCGCAGCAGTTGTAGCTAGTTGCGAAATTCCAGTGAAAAAGGCTATCCCTTATGTAGTAAAACCAGAAGAAATTGTACCTGGTGTAGCTACATACTATGCATCTACTTTTGTAAAAGGTGGTGATGTAGTTCCTGTTTTAGTTAAAACACGTGAAGGTCGCCCGATTAAGTTGGAAGGTAATGCTGGAATGCCTAATAAAGGAAAAGAAACTTTTGCAAAAGGAGGAACTTCTGCTCGTGCTCAAGCTTCTGTATTAGATCTTTATGATACTAAACGTTTACGTCATCCTGGTAGAGTAAAAGGAGCTAATGTAGAATCTGTAGTAGATGGTAAATATGAGATCACTAGTGAGAACGGGAAAACCATTATTAAGAAAGATGGTTGGGAAGCTGTAGTCAAAGAAGGTCAGGTAACTGTTTCTGGTGACAAAATCACTGCAATCAACTGGGATCAAATCAACTACGATCAAGAAAGTGCTCTTTTGAGAAAAGTATTGTGGAGCGTTTTTGATGATGAAATCAAATCTAAGCTTTCGAATACAAATGCTCAAGTACGTATAGTTTCTCACACAGTAGTAAGTCCTACTTTAGAAGAGGCTATCAAAGACTTTAAATCTAAATATCCGAATACTCAACATATTCAATACGATACATTCTCTAGTTCAGCTTTACTAGATGCTAACCAAGCAATGTTTAGAAAGCGTGTTGTTCCTAATTACCATTTTGATAAAGCAAAATGTGTAGTAGGTATTGAAGCTGATTTCTTAGGAACATGGATCTCTCCAGTAGAATATACAGCAGGATACTCTGCAAACAGAAGATTGACAGACAAAGGAATTAAAGATGCTGACAGCAAAATGTCTCGTCACATCCATTTCGAGAGTCGTATGTCATTGACTGGTTCTAATGCCGATCACCGTGTATTGATCAAGCCTTCTGAGCAAGGTGCAGCAGTAGGAGCATTGTACACAGCAGTGGCTAGTGCAATGGGAAAATCTGCTAGTTCTTTTTCAGCACCGACTTTTGCATGGAATCGTGCACAAAAATCAATTGAGTCTACTGCTAAGTCTTTGGCAGAACGTGCTAAGAAAGGAGAAGGAGCATTAGTAGTATGTGGCGTGAATGATGTAAATGTACAAATGGTTGTAAATGCAATTAACGAAATGTTAGGGGCATATGGAAACACAATCACTTGGGACGGTTTCTCTAAACAACGTCGTGGAAATGATAAAGCCATCAGTGCTTTAGCTGCAAATATGGCTAGTGCTGATGTTTTAATAGTAATGGATTCAAATCCAGCCTTTGATCTTCCTGGAATGGCAAAACAATTTGCTGATGGAATCAAAGCAATCAATGATAAAGGTGGGGTAACTATTTCTATGGCATCAGCCTTAGATGAAACTGCTAGCCTTTGTCAATATGTAGCTCCTGAAAGTCACTACTTAGAGTCTTGGGGAGATGCAGAACCTAAAAAAGGCCAGTATTACTTAATACAACCTACAATTAACCCATTATTTAGTACTCGTGAAGCAGGTGAAAACTTCTTAGCTTGGGGAGGCGCACTTCCACAAGCAGAGCAAGCTTATTATGAGTATTTAGTAATGAATTGGAAATCTACTGTATTTGGTAGCCAACCAAGACAAGTGCCTTTCCAAACGTTTTGGGATGATGCATTACACAATGGATGGTTCAAAGACTCTGGTGCAACTTCAGAAGTAGTAGAAACAGAAGAAGTAGAGCAACCAGTATCTGACACTACTAGTGTAGATGTTGAACCAATAGCACCTCCTGTTACATCAAGCGATGTGGGAACTGCATTAAGCAAATTACCTGCACCATTACCTGCTTCAGAAGGAAGTTGGGAAGTTTCTTTGTACGAAACAGTAAACATGGGTTCTGGTGAGTATGCAAACAACCCTTGGCTGCAAGAAATGCCTGATCCAGTGATGCGTACAACTTGGGATAACTTTGTATCTATTCCTATCAAATGGGATGGTGACAACAACTATGATGTATTCCAAGGTTTAAACGATGGTGATTACATAGAAGTTGAGGTAAATGGTGTAAATAAAAAATTACCAGTTATCCGTCAATTTGGCCAAATGCAAGGAACTGTTGCTATTGGGTTAGGATACGGAAGAACTAGTGCTGGTTTAGCCGGTGATAATGTAGGACAAGATTATTTCCCAGCAGTATCAGAATTCAAGTATAGCGGAAGTGCTAAGTTAAGTGACCAGAAAGGAAGAGATGGTTTATTTGCTTGCGTTCAAATGCACCATACTTATGGATTGAATACAAGAGAAGAGTCTGGTAAACTTAAAGTTGATGAATCTACAGGGAAAGTATTTAATGTAGATGAGCAAGTTTTAGGACATAGAGGTTTCCAAGGATCTTTAACTGGTCGTTCTGTATTTTTCAGAGCAACAGCCAAAGATTTAGAAAAAGATATAGAAGAGTTAAAAGAAAAAAGAGAAGGATACCAATACCTAAACAGTAAAGGTTTATATCCTGATTTTGAAGAATATAAGATGGGTCACCACTGGGCTATGTCTGTTGATTTGACAGCTTGTACTGGATGTGGCGCATGTGCTGTAGCTTGTATGGCTGAGAACAATGTACCAGTTGTTGGTAAGTTTGAAGTCAATAAAGTTCATGAAATGACTTGGTTGCGTATTGACCGTTATTTCTATGGAGATGAAACTTCTCCAAACGCAGTTTATATGCCAATGATGTGTCAGCACTGTGATAATGCTCCTTGTGAGAATGTTTGTCCTGTAGCTGCAACACCTCACAGTTCTGAAGGTTTGAATCAAATGGCTTATAACCGTTGTGTAGGAACTCGTTATTGCGCAAATAACTGTCCTTTCAAAGTTCGTCGTTTCAACTGGCTAGATTATACTTCTGCGGATTTATTCCCTGTGAATGAGGTAGATATTAATAGAGGCGTTGGTGAAGGTCATGACTACTATACTTATATGACTGATAACTTAACTCGTATGGTATTGAACCCTGATGTAACAGTTCGTTCTCGTGGAGTTATCGAAAAATGTAGCTTCTGTGTTCAACGTATTCAGGAAGGTAAATTATCTGCTAAAGTAGAAGGTAGAAGACTAGAAGATAGTGACATTAAGGTTGCTTGTCAACAAGCTTGCCCTGCTGGAGCTATTGTCTTTGGAGATAGAAATAACCAAAGTAGTGGTGTAGCTAAATTGATGAAAAGCGACTTGGCTTATATTCCTTTAGAAGAAACTAATACTCGTTCATCAGTTAATTACTTGATGAAAGTAAATAATACAGACGAAGAATTTTCAGCGTAATTGATTGATTCCATAAAGGAATAATAACATAGACAACAAATAAGGTTTTTATAAAAATTCATAATTTATGAGTGGAGTTGTATCAAATGTTCGCCCACCATTAGTAACGGGCAGTAAGACATATCACCAAATTACGGAGGATATTTGTTCTCCTACCGAGCAGTTGCCCGGCAAAGGTTGGGTCATGCTCCTACTAGGAGCATTAGGACTATTAGGTTTCGGAGCAATCTCTGTATTCTTTACCGTATGGTATGGTATCGGGACTTGGTACCTTAATCGTACTGTTGCTTGGGGATGGGATATCACCAACTTTGTATGGTGGGTAGGTATTGGTCACGCAGGTACCTTAATCTCAGCCATCTTATTGTTATTCCGTCAAAAATGGCGTACTGGTGTAAACCGTGCTGCTGAGGCGATGACAATTTTTGCTGTAATTTGTGCAGCATTCTTCCCTGGGATTCACATGGGACGTATTTGGATGGCATTTTTCGTGTTCCCTTATCCTAACACACGTGGACCTTTATGGGTGAACTTTAACTCACCTTTATTATGGGATGTATTTGCAATTAGTACATATTTCACAGTATCCTTATTGTTCTGGTATACTGGTTTAGTACCAGATTTTGCAACTATCCGTGATAGAGCAAAAGGATTCAGAAAGAAAGTATATAACTTCTTATCGTTTGGTTGGACAGGTTCTGCTAAACACTGGCAAAGATGGGAGTCACTTGCTTTGATTTTAGCAGGTTTAGCTACTCCATTAGTACTTTCAGTACATACGATTGTATCTTTTGATTTTGCTACTTCTGTTATACCTGGATGGCATACAACAATCTTCCCTCCTTACTTTGTAGCTGGAGCTGTATTCTCAGGATTTGCTATGGTGCAAACGCTGATGATCATCACTAGAAAAGTTTTAAACTTGGAAGACTATATTACTATAGAGCATATTGAGTCAATGAATAAAGTAATTGTGCTTACAGGATCTATTGTCGGTGTTGCATACCTTACTGAGTTGTTTATTGCATGGTACTCTGGATATATATATGAGCAGTTTGCTTTCTATAATCGTGCATTAGGACCTTACTGGTGGGCATATGCTACTATGATGACTTGTAATGTAATTACACCGCAATTCTTCTGGTCTCGTAAATTGCGTAGAAGTATAGTTGTTACTTTCGTTCTCTCATTGATAGTGAATGTAGGTATGTGGTTTGAGCGATTTGTAATTATCGTAACTTCATTACATAGAGACTTTTTACCATCTAGCTGGAGTTATTACTCTCCATCTTGGGTAGAGGTTGGTGATTACTTATTTACTTTTGGTGTATTTGGAGTAGCTTACTTAGTCTTTATCCGTGTAGCACCAGTAGTAGCTATTGCTGAGATCAAGTCTATCTTGAAAACTTCTGGAGACCAATATGTAGGACCTAAGATTGCTGAGGTGACTGGAGCTAATTATGCTGAAGGACACCATGATGAAGAGCATGAAGATCACCATCATGAAGCAACGGCTGTAAATGTGGAAACTAAAGCATCTGTAGAAGAGTTCAAAAAAGAATTTGAATATAAAGAAACTACTGATGCTGTAGAAGAAGACAACAGCAAGGATGAGTCTACTGATAATGAAGATTCAACTGAAGAAGATAATAATAAAGAAGAATAATATTAGAAAGCTCAGATATATCGAAAACTTATGAGAGTTTTAAATAAAAAAGTCCTTTTTGGATTATACGACGACGAGGAAATCCTTAAATCTGCTATTACTAAAATACAGCATGAGGATGCCGAAATCATGGAAGTCTTTACACCATTCCCTGTGCATGGATTAGAGCATGTTTTAGGTTTTAACGAATCTAGAATACATATAGCTGGTTTTGCTTATGGATTGTTTGGAACATGTACTGCATTCGGATTTATGTCTTGGGTGTTTACACAAGACTGGCCGATCATATTTGGTGGTAAACCATATTTTTCTGCTCCATCGTTCATTCCAATTACGTTTGAGTTTACAGTACTGATGGCTGCTGTAGGAATGGTAATCACTTTTTACCTAATTTGCGGATTAGGACCTGGTGTAACAAATCCATACTTACACCCACGTATTACCGATGATAAGTTTTGTGTAGCATTTGATGTTACAGATAGCTCATCTGAAGAAGTAAATGCATTATCTGACCTTTTGGCACGTACTAATGCTGAAGAGATTCAGACAAAAGAAATATAATCACATAATAATTCTATCATAATAGCAAGAAAATGAAGAATCTGATATACATTGCTTTTATTGCAATAACTGCTGGCTCAATGGTAGCAAGTTGTGGTAGAGCAGGTGGAGAAGATACAGGGCATGAATACATGCCTGATATGGCTCACTCCATAGCTTATGAGGCAAACTATAATTCTTACTATAGAAACAACACTTGGGGAACCGAGGAAGACTATAGAAAAATGGCAGAGCCTCGCAAACCTGTGGCGAATACAATTGCTAGAGGAGAAAGTGTTTATCACTATGAAGAATCTGAGCGAGAAAGAGCTATGGCTGAATTGAATAACGCTGTAACTCCTGCTAATCAAGAAGAACTTGATGATATCTTGACAAGAGGTGGCAACTTATACAATATATATTGTGCCGTATGTCATGGAGAAGAAGGAAATGGTAACGGTCCTTTATATAATAATGGAGATGGCCCTTATCCAGCAAGACCTGCAAGTTTCATAAGTGACGACTTTATTAAAGCAGGAAATTCAGATGGACGTTTTTATCACGCTATAGTATATGGTAAAGGGGTAATGCAGTCTCACACTGATAAGTTAAATCCTGAAGAGCGTTGGGAAGTTATTCACTATATTCGTTCGTTGCAAGGAATAAAGAGTGGAACAGCCTATGATATAAATGCTGTTGGAGCAGTGAAAGTAAATGTAGCTCCTGATACTACAGCTGTAGAAATAGAAGAGCCAGCTCATGATGAGCACGCTCCTCACTAGGTTCTAATAGAATAGATCGATTGTAAAAATAATTACTTGAAAGTACAATTCATTTTATAATGAGTAATCATAACACTAATACAGCTCAGTTTACGTTTGATAGCAAAATAAAGCTATTCACTGTTGTCTTGATGGCAATTGGTATCGTTTCTCTGGGAGTAACATTTGCCATTGATGGGGAATATAACCATATCCGTTTTTGGACAAATATTTTGCACAATACTGTGTTCTTTGTAGGAATTGCGTTTGCTGCGCTATTATTTATTTCTACACACACTATGGCATGGGGAGGTTGGCAAACCTTATTTAAGCGTGTGCCTGAAGCAATGATGACTTTCTTGTATGTAGGAGTTGGTCTTGTTGCTCTTATTGGAGTAGCTATTGCTTTAGATTTACCAGGTACAGATCTTTTGTATCTATGGAGCGATGAAGCTGCTTTAGATCCTGCTAATGAGCACTTTGATAAATTAGTAGCTCATAAGTCAACACTGCTTAACCCAATGACATATTTCCTTACAGCTTTAGTTGTAGCCTTATGGTCATTCTTTGCAGCAAAAATAAGAAGCTTATCAATTAAGCAAGATACTACTCCTTATACTGTAACAGAAGGAAATTCTCTTCCAGAAGAAACTGTAAAAACTCGTTTGTATGCAGCTATCTTCTTACCAGTTGCAGGTTTTTCTAGTGCTTTTGCAATTTGGTTGTGGGTTATGTCTGTAGACACTCACTGGTATAGTACTTTGTTCGCATGGTATGCAACAGTTAGTATGTTTGTTAGTTGTGTTTGTGTAATGCTATTAACAATTATGTTCTTGAAACATAAAGGATACCTTGAGTCTTTTACTGCAAATCACATGCACGATTTAGGAAAATACATTTTTGGCTTTAGTGTATTTTGGACATACTTATGGTTCTCTCAGTTCTTATTGATCTGGTTTGCTAATAATGGTGAAGAAACTCAATACTTCTTCCTTAGATTTGAACAGTTCAAACCTATCTTCTTTATCAATCTAATAATTAACTTTGCATTGCCATTCTTGATCCTAATCATGAATTCATCTAAACGTACAGTTGGTACAATTGGATTTACTGCAGGATTAGTTTTATTAGGACACTGGATTGATTTTTATCAAATGATTAAGCCAGGTGTTTGGTATAATTATGAGCATGCACAACATCTTAGTCACGCTCATGGTGATGACCATGGACATGGCCATGAAGATGATGCACATAGTTCTACTTATAGATTAGAAGATCACAATAACTTTAATGGTGGTAAAGCTGTCTTAACAGATTATCAAGATGGGCATGATGACCAAGGTCATGGAGCTGAGCATACTGATGATACTCATTCTGATGAGCACAATGATGGAGATACTACCACTACAGCCCATGATGATCATGGACATGAAACTCCTCATCATGATGATACTCATTCTGATGATCACGATCATAATCATGGAACAACTGGAGGCGATCACAATCATGATACTAATGATCATGACTCTCATGGAGATGATGCTCATGGAAGCCATCACGAAACTCAATTTGTAATGGGAATACATTTCCCAGGATTATTAGAGTTAGGAACAATGGCTGGGTTTTTAGGATTATTCTTATTTGTTATGTTTTTCTCTTTAAGTAAGGCTCCTTTGTATCCGCCAAATGATCCATATATTAGAGAAAGTGAGCATCACGAAGTGTGGCCTTATCCTGCTGAAGGGCATGATGACCACCACTAGTATAGAAATGATCTAAATATTAGGTTGTTTTCTAAAAGAGAGAGGAAGCTTGTTAAAAATATCGTATTTTCGTTTCATGAAAAAATGAAACTCTATTATAAAAATATATAACAATGGGATTCTTAGTCGGCGCACTATGCATTATCTTATTTTCGGTTTTCTTAGTACAGATTGGAAAAGCAAGAGAGCTCGCTTCAACTGTATATAATGATAAATCTGAAGAATATGCCATCAATACCTTTCAAGCAGGTTTTGGGATGGTCTTTATGATTGTATTCTTATTAGGTTGCATAGCATCATTTGTCTATTACATGCCTTATATCTTAGGATGGGGGCCATATACAGCTGCTTCAGAGCATGGACCAGTAGTAGATCGTTTGTTTAACGTAACTTTACTAATTACAGCAATTGTATTTTTTATAACACAATTTGCACTTTTCTACTTCGCATGGAAATACCGTGGTCGTAAAGGAAGTAAAGGTATTTACTGGGCACATAACGAAAAACTAGAAATGGTTTGGATGATTGTTCCTTCTGTTGTAATGACCTTTTTAGTAATAGGTGGTTTACAAGCATGGAATCAAATCATGATTGATCTTCCAGATGACCACAAAAGTGTTGTATTACCTAGTTCTGAAAACGAGCATATCGAAATCGAAGCTACAGGAACACAATTCTTATGGATATTGAGATATCCAGGTAGAGATGGTAAATTAGGTATTAGAGATTTTACTAAAATTGACGGAGGAACAAACCCTTTAGGTCAAGTATGGTCTGATCCTAATAATATAGATGATTTTCATCCTGATAAAATTGTATTACCTGTTGGTAAAAAAGTACGTGTAAGAATCACAGCTAGAGATGTATTACATAATTTCTATATTCGTGATTTCCGTGTAAAAATGGATGCAGTACCAGGAATGCCTACTTATTTCATCTTCACGCCAACAGTCACAACAGACTCAATGCGTAGACGCTTGAAAGAAAGACCAGAATGGCAAGTTGCAGATAAAAATGATCCTAATAAGCAACGTTGGGAAACATTTGATTATGAGTTAGCTTGTGCAGAGCTATGCGGACGTGGTCACTATAGTATGAGACGTATTGTGAAAATTGTTTCAGATGAAGAATACCTAGCATGGATTGATGCACAAGAAGGTGGTTCTTTGTCAGCAGAAGGACAAGTAGAAGGTGTAAAAACTCAATACTTTGCTAACATAAAAGGTACTGCTGCAGATGTATTAGCTTCTAGCGAAGAGATGAAAAACTATGAAGGTATCATGGCTGCGAAAGTAAAAGCAAATGCTAAAATAGAAGCTGCCGCAAAAGATGTTAGTATAATGGCACAAGTACAAGTACCATTAAAAGCATTGCGCTTAGCGACTACAGCAGCAGACGCTGAGAAAGCATTTAGTGAAATAGATAGAATTACAGCTGGGTATTCAACTGTTGAAACTCCTGTAATGGATACTACAGCAGTAGCAGATACTACAGCCGTTGAAATAGATACAACAGCAGCTCCTACACCACACTAATAATTAGTATTGTTGTAGAAGCATAAGTTAGAAAGAAACATTAATTTTAGTATATTCTTTAAAGTACAATAAATTGCGCTAGTTATGGCAGATATTAGTGTAACCGATCAGGACTTACATCACGGTGAAGATCATGGAGACCACGGACACGATGATCACCACGGTGATAAATACCAGTCTTCATTTATAGATCGTTATCTTTTTAGCATGGATCACAAGACCATCGCTAAACAGTTTTTAATGACAGGTATGTTTTGGGCTGTTATCGGTGCTGGAATGTCAATCATATTCCGTTTACAGTTAGGTTTTCCAGATGCAGATTTATCTTGGTTACAACCGTTACTTGGTGGATGGATTGATATTAACCCAAGCACAGGAGTAGGAAGTTTAAATCCTGATTTTTACTATGCATTAGTTACAATGCACGGAACAATTATCGTGTTCTTTGTATTAACAGCAGGGTTGAGTGGGACATTTAGTAACTTACTGATTCCATTACAGATTGGAGCAAGAGATATGGCTTCGCCTATGCTTAATATGTTCTCCTATTGGTTCTTTTTCTTGTCAGGAGTAGTGATGTTTGCATCTTTATTCTTGAATACAGGGCCTTTTTCAGGAGGATGGACGGCTTACCCTCCATTGAGTGAGCTTCCCCAGGCATCAGATGGTTCTAAAGCTGGTATGACCTTATGGTTATTAAGTTTAGTATTGTTTGTAGTATCTGTTCTATTAGGTGGTATTAACTATATAACTACTATTCTTAATATGCGTACCAAAGGTATGAGCATGTTTAGAATGCCATTAACTATATGGGCGTTTCTTGTAACAGCTATCATTGGTTTATTATCATTCCCAGTAATTGCATCAGGTTTCTTTATGGTCTTATTTGATAGAGCATTAGGAACTAGTTTCTTCTTGAACGAAATATATGTAGCAGGAGAAGCCTTGACAGAACGAGTTGGGGGTAGTGCGATACTATTTCAACACTTATTCTGGTTCTTAGGACACCCTGAGGTATATATCATTATATTGCCAGCAATGGGGATTGTTTCAGAAGTACTTTCAGTACATTCTAGAAAACCAATCTTTGGTTATAAAGCAATGGTCTTTTCTATTCTAGCTATTGCAGTATTATCATTCTTAGTATGGGCGCATCATATGTTTATGACAGGAATGAATCCATTTGTTGCAAATATATTTGTACTCTTTACCCTAATTATTGCGGTGCCCTCCGCAGTTAAGGTATTTAACTGGATAGCAACTATCTGGGGTGGAAACCTCCGATTTAATACACCATTATTATTTGCTATAGGCTTTGTATCTTTATTTATTTCTGGTGGATTAACTGGTCTTTTCTTAGGAAATGCTGCTATTGATATTCAACAACATGATACTTACTTCGTTGTAGCTCACTTCCACGTTGTAATGGGTGTTGCAGCATTCTTTGGTATGTTTGCAGGTGTTTATCACTGGTTCCCTAGAATGTTTGGACGTTTTATGAATGAAACATTAGGTAAGATACACTTCTGGGGTACATTGATTGGAGCTTATGCGATTTTTGGACCTATGCACTACCTTGGTATGGCAGGTGTTCCTCGTCGTTATTATTCTTTTGATACTTTTAGTGCATTTGCTGATTTTGATATGATGAATAAGTTTATGACTATTGCAGCAATAGTTGTATTCCTTATACAAATATTATTTTTGATAAACTTTTTCTACTCTATATATAAAGGAAAGAAACAAACAACAATGAATCCATGGGAAGCGACTACTTTAGAGTGGACGGCTCCAATAAATGCAGGACATGGAAACTGGCCTGGTGCTATACCACACGTTCATCGTTGGCCTTATGATTTGAGTAGATATGAAGATAGAGACTTTGTGCCTCAAACAGAACCTCTTGCAGAAGGGGAGATAGATGGAGGACATTAGTATTGAATAAATTTTTAGATAGAAATCATTGTAGTTTTGGCAACAATAAAAACAGGTGAAGATTCTACTGGTAATATAAGTCAGTCTATCAAGCAAAAGATTAGTGATTATAAACTTTTAACAAAGTTTAGACTATCCTTGCTAGTTGTATTTTCTGCTTCTATCGCTTTTATTCTAGGATCAAGTTCTTTTATTTGGCAAGACTTGCTGATACTTTCTTTGGGTGGTTTTTTATTATCTGGAGCAGCAAGTGCTCTTAACCAAGTCTTAGAAAAAGATTTGGATAAGTTAATGACAAGAACAGCTAAACGTCCTCTTGCTGATGGACGTATGGATGTTTCGGAAGCCGTATTAGTTGCAGGGTTAATGAGTGTAACAGGTCTTATCCTTTTAGCTTATTTCAATGCTTTAGCAGCAGTTTTTGGAGCGATTTCTTTGGTTAGTTATGCTTTTGTGTATACACCATTAAAACGTGTTTCTCCTATTGCTGTTTGGGTTGGAGCTATTCCTGGTTCTTTGCCAATGGTTATTGGATGGATAGCAGCTACAGGTTCTTTAGGACCAGAAGCTTTATTGTTATTCAGCATACAGTTTTTCTGGCAGTTTCCTCATTTTTGGGCCATTGCATGGGTCGCTTATGAAGATTATGCTAAAGCAGGGTTTTATTTATTGCCATCTAAAGAAAAAGATGGAAGAAATAAAAGCACTGCATTACAAGCAATTTTTTATGCTTTATGTATTGTATTGATTAGCCCATTGCCTTGGGTATTAGGCATGACAGGAATAATTAGTATGATTGTAATGTTTTTGGCAAGTATGGTGTATCTATGGTATGCTGTACGACTGTACCAAAAATGTGATAAAAAATCTGCATTGAAATTGATGTTTAGTTCATTTGTGTATTTGCCTGTAGTTTTAATAACACTGGTAATAGACAAATTATAAATATATAAAAATGAAAACAATGACTGCTCCAAGGGTAAGGAGAATACATCCTCAAAAATTTGCTTTATGGGTAGGTATTATTAGCATGACAATGTTATTTTCTGCATTTACAAGTGCATACATTGTCCGAAAGTCAGCTGGGAATTGGTTATCATTTCCGTTACCAGATGCCTTTTTTTACAGTACTGGAGTTATACTATCAAGTAGTATACTCTTACATATGGCTTACAAAGCTTTTGTAAAAGAAAACTATCAACTTTTTAGAGGACTAGGAATTGCAAGTTCTGTATTAGGGATCGTTTTTTTGATATTACAATACCAAGGCTGGATAGCCTTGAATGACATAGGAGTATTTCTACACACCAATCAATCTAGTAGTTTTTTGGGTGTAATGCTTTTAGCACATAGTTTTCACCTTGTAGGAGGGCTTGCTGCTTTATCTATAGTGTTAACATATGCTCTTAGAAAGAAGACTTTAAAATTAACCCCAAAGCGTCAATTACGTATGGAATTAGTTTGTACTTTTTGGCATTTTGTGGATATACTTTGGCTATATATTATAGTCTTTATACTGATTCAACAATAAATAGATTAAAATACTTAAATAACTTAAAATGGCAAACGAGACTGCTATCGAAGTTCAAAACCCTGACAGTGAAAAAAACCGATGGGGAGGTGGGATTCGTCCTTTTAAAGCAAGTTATGGTAAATTGATGATGTGGTATTTCCTACTATCTGATGCATTTACATTTGCAGGATTTTTGATTGCTTATGGAGCATTGAGATTTAGTATGGATGCATGGCCTATTCCGGATCATGTTTTTAGTACTGCACCTTTTGGTATTAGCCATGCACCTTTGATTTTTGTAACTTTCATGACATTTGTCCTGATTGTAAGTTCTGTGACTGTACTGCGAGCAGTGCAAGAAGGAAAATTAGAAAATAGAATGGGAGTCGTCAAATGGATGGTGATTACTATTTTTGGTGGTGCTGCATTCTTAGGTTGTCAAGCTTGGGAGTGGACAAATCTTATTTCTGTAGAGGGAACAACTATCTATAACAATCCATTTAGTTCTTCATTGGAAGATGGAACTTATGCAAAATGGGATGATATGGTTAAAGCTGCTCCAAATCTAGTAGAAGGAAGCACTGACTTTTCTGTCCATTATGCTGATGGAGGACATGGATCTGAAACTGTAAAATATCTTTACAGCCCTGCAGAACCTAATGTAAAATATTACGAAAAAATTGATCACCACTTCTTTCATAGAACAGGTGCTGATGAACATGGGCATACTGCAGGAGGGGAACCTTTTGTTAAAGGTGATCCTTACTTAATTGCTTATCACGATGGGCAATATATACCTGGTGCTTATATCGATGGTGCTGGTAAATTGAAATCAGAACCAATGGGGCCAAAAGCTTTTGGTACATTGTTCTTCTTTATCACAGGTTTCCACGGATTTCACGTTTTTTCTGGACTAGTGTTTCTTTTGATCATTACTATGAATACATGGTCAGGGTTTTATGCACCAAGAAAGAATGGACATGAGATGGTAGAAAAAGTAGGTCTATATTGGCACTTTGTCGATTTAGTATGGGTGTTTGTATTCTTGGTATTCTATCTACTGTAGATTATCGTTCTTGATTAAAACTAGTATTGATAACTTAAATTTAAATTATAATATATCATGGGACATGCACATGGTTTAAGCCCTGTAGAGCAAAGAAAAGCAGACATTGGTGTAGGGGTTAAGGGATTTATTATCTTATTGATTATAACATTTTTGGAAGTAGCAGTAGCTTTAGTCGGTAATGGTCATATTATGGATGGTGTGACATTTCCTAAAATGCTAATGATTCCACTTATGATTGGTTTAAGCTTGTATAAGGCTTACTATATTGTAGGTACTTTTATGCACTTAGGGCATGAAACAAGAGGAATGGCTGCTAGTGTTGTATTGCCAATGATGTTGTTAGTATGGGGTATCATTGCTTTCTTGTGGGAAGGTGAGGCTTGGAGACAAGCTAGACATGATTTAGACAAGCATTCTAAACCTGCAACAACGGCTCCTTCTGGTGACGAAACAAGTAGTATAATCAAACCTATTGACCAAATTTCGAATAAAATATGGTTGAGCTAAGGCTCTAAAAAATATACAGCTTATTTAAAAGCGCTCTAATTAGATTAGAGCGCTTTTTTTATTTTAGGAAAAGGACAAAAATAAGTGTTATCTTTGCAGTGAATTTTATGAACACTAAACAGCATAGATAGATATATACATTTATGGGAAAGACAAAGAAGAATTTAGGAATTATAGCATTAATGTTTTTTGGACTAATTATACCTGTTATAACAGTTATGTTTTCTAAGCTTGGATTAGATAGGTACAAGGCAATGAAAGCTGAAATGATTTTTTTGAAAGATTCCTTTCAGATAAAGGAGTTTGATTTGCGTTCTCACACTAATCAGCCTATAGTCAAAAAGGATACAGAAGGGAAAATCTTTATAGTAAACTATTTAGATAGAGATTGTCCAGAAGTAGAGTTGACAAATACGCTAGATGAGATGAAAAGGATACAGGCTGAGTATAAAAAAGAAGATGGGACTAAAATTTTATTTTTGACTCACTTACATATAGCTCAAGATGATTCTACTACACAGGCTAGTCAATATATTGAAAAATATAAAATAGATACCTCTAACTGGAAGATAGCTACAAGCCCTCAATACAATATTCCTGAATTGATCAACACAAATTATAAGTTATCTAAAGAGAAAGGCTATTCTACATTAGCAGTAGTTGATCCAAGAGGTTATTTGTGCAATCATTATGATTTGGCTGTAGAAGGAATGACCAATAAGATGATGACACATATGACTGTATTGGTTCCTGTGAAGGATCGAAAACATATAGAGTTTAAAGCAGACAAAAATCTTTATGATTAAACCCTAGTCTGTGAAGTTTTAAATGTAAAGGCTATTAATTAAAACAAGAATAGAAAGAAAATGAGTACAACAGTTAATCCCGATCATAAAAAGCTAAGGTGGATTGTTAATATTATTTCGATTGTACTACCTGTAGCAGTTGGGCTTTTATTTCGATTAAAGGTTGATATTAATTGGCCTTTCAATCCTTATTGGTTGCCAGCTATCAATGCTATATTAAATGGGACTTGTGCCTTATTATTAGTAGGAGCATTGGTTGCAATAAAGCAAAAGAACATAAAGCTACACAGTCGCCTAATATATGCGGGGATGGGAGTGTCCTTAGTGTTTTTAGTGTTTTATATATTATACCATATCTCAACAGGACATACATCTTATCCTGAAGGCGAAAGTGGTAGAACAGTTTACTTAATACTATTAGCAACACATATTATATTGGCAGCAGTGCAGGCACCATTTGTATTGTATGCGTTTTTGTATGGTTATACAGGTCAGGTAGAAAAACATAAGAAAATTGTCAAATTTAGTTATCCTATATGGCTGTATGTATCAGTGACAGGCGTAATTTGTTATTTGATGATTGCACCATATTATCCAGCATAACTATTATTAAAATAAATTATTATGAAGAAAGGATGGATTAAGATTCTCGCAATAGGAGTTATAGTCATCTTATTGTTGGTTTTGGATAGTGCTTGGGTAGAAGCTCAATGTCCTATGTGTAAAATGTCTGCTGAAGCCGATCTAGAAAATGGAGGAACGGCAGGGCGAGGGCTAAATAAGGGAATAATCTATCTATTAGTATTTCCTTATATCCTAATGGGAGGCTTGGGTTTTTTGTGGTGGCGACATAGCAAGCAAGTAGCAGAACTAGAGCAAGGTTTAGAACTTAGAGCATTATTGGAAGCTCATGATCCTTCTGCCGCATAGTAGTTCTGTGTTACAGTTTTTCGAATATGGAAGCATATAGTTTTCTGTATGTTTCTACATTTCTGTCTTTATTGACAAAATCGACACAACGTTGACTCACTTCAACCGCATTTTGCTGTTGATACCAGTTTACTATGTCTTTAGCTGCATTGAAAATAGAGCTCTCTGTGAGGTCTGGCATTACAATGCCTAATTGATGACGTTCTGCAAAAATAAAATCATCAGCAACCTCCTTGACTGTCAAGATAGGTAAGCCACAAGCCCAATATTCTCCATTTTTGATTGGAGAACAAAAACGCTTGCTAGGAAATGGTCTAACTGCAGATATTCCTATGTTGGCCATAGATAAATGAGCAGGAACATCTGCCTTTTGGAGCGTCTTGATCAAATACTTATTTTTAGGGATTCCATATTGCTCAAAATATTGAATAGGACCTGCATGATCTTCTGGAGTGAAAATACAGTAATAAAACTCTTGATTATCTAGTCGCTCACAAGCTGCAAAGAGTTGAAACAGTTCTTCTTCCCAATAATAACCACCAAACTTCCCTAAATAAACCAAGACACAAGCAGATTCTGGTATCTTATGCTCTTTTTTTAGGCTAGCTCCTAGTTGAGATTGGTGCTCAAACGTTTTTAGATCTACACAAGATGGCACTCTGTGCATTTGTGCATTTGTTCCCCATTCTTTTATTCGCTCTATCATGCCATCAGTTGCTGTGAAAATATGGCTACAACGTTTGGCTACCTTCCGCTCAAATGATCGAAGTAATTTAGTCTCCCAACCTGTATCAGACCATTCTCCAGCTTCTACCATATAGTCTGCATGAGGTTCAAAAGTATGGACCATATGCTTACGGAATGTTACTTTGGCTAATATATGACCTATGATAGCTCCAGGGAAAGCTTCGGTATAGATAGCTTTTGCTCTGTATCTAATTACTAAAAATAAGGATAACAGAAGCCCCCACGAAAAATCAAAAGCTTTTTTTATAAGTTTGAACCGTCCTGAATGCCATTTGGTGTTGTACCAGATGATGTTGTGTTGAGCTAAATGCTGTCGGATTGTTGTCCGTTCGGCTGTAGATGTTCTATATTGGTCTTGCTCAAAGTTTAGTAAGATAAATCGAAATTGATCTTTATTGGGGAAGTTTTCGAAATAAGGTAAGACCGCACTTTGAAATACTGGATCTTTGTAGCTATAATAAGCAAATATAAATATAGTTTTTGGCTTAGGCATATATAGAAATATCTAAATATATTATAGATTAGGCAACGTTTTGCAATTTGACAACGATTATATATATAATGTGCTTGTCTCGAATCTAAAGACAGGTAAACATAAGCATTTTTCAATTATCAGCTACTCTAATAAGTATCATCAATCAACAAAATTGGGGGAAAACCAAGTTTTTAACTATTTTTGTCTATGAATTAATCTTTACTACAAACTTTTTTAAATTTAGTGGTTATACATAATAAGATAACTCTATTCCTTTGACTAACAAATTGGAATAGAGCTTTTCTAGTAAAGATGATACTCCTTCACAAACAAAACGTAGTTGATTGATGCAAAAACAATGGCTTTGGGTTCTGATATGTCTTACCCTCTCTATAAATACGTATGCTCAGAAATATAGTAATGAATTTTTATCTATAGGTGTTAGCGCACGTGCTCAAGCAATGGCTGGAGCTCAAGTGGCTACAGTTAGAGATGTAACTGCTGGGTACTGGAATCCTGCAGGCCTATCTGGTATTACTGCCGATATGCAAGTGGCAGCTATGCACAATGAATGGTTTGCTGGTATTGGCCGATATAACTATGGTGCTTTTGCCCTTCCTTTGCCAAAACAATCTCAATCTCGTCATGTAGGTTTTTCTTTTATTCGATTTGGGGTAGATAAGATTCCGAACACCTTAAGTTTGTATAATGCAGATGGAAGTATTGACTATGCAAATGTGACAACGTTCAATGCTGCAGATTATGCCTTTATGTTCCATTATGCTCAAAGTTTTGATTCTATAGGTCTGTCTATAGGGGCTACACCCAAAATCGTACACAGAAAAATAGGTCCTTTTGCTACGTCTTGGGGCTTTGGTATTGATATAGGAGCACAGTACAAACTGAAGGATTTTAGATTTGGATTGATGCTTAAAGATATTTCTACTACATTCAATGCATGGTCTTTCAATTTTACTGATCAAGAAAAAGAAACATTAGGCCTTACTGGAAATGAGATTCCTATCAAGTCTATGGAAATCACAAAACCTCAAATTTTATTAGGATTTGGCTATGAGAAGGATTTCAAAATAGGAAAACCCAAAGAGGGCAAACGTCAAAGATATTTTGGTCTGACTGCTGAAATTGATTTCAATTTCACAACAGATGGTAAACGAAATACCTTAATTCGAACCAATTCTATTAGTATTGATCCTGTAGTTGGACTAGAGTTGCACTATGACAACTTAGTTTACCTTAGAGGTGGAATCAATAATATTCAAGAATTTGAGACGATTAGTAGCGAAAAGAAATGGGCAGTACAACCCAACTTTGGTTTAGGTTTCCGGATTTACAGTTTTTATGTAGATTATGCTTTAGGCTTGAATGGAGGTGGTGCCTTATTGGATAATGCAGATGGAGCTATCTTGTCTCATATTGTCTCGCTTAAGGTCGATATTGATTTTGAATATATACGAAGAGCAATTAAAAAAGAAAGTTTATAATATTTAGGTTAATCCCTTTTAGTTTAGATCCCCTCAAAAAAAATGGTCCTATGAGATATTTATTATATACTCTTACATTTTTCATAATAGCGATAAATTTGCCGACTGATTTATCAGGACAAGGGCACAATGGGAAATTTGGAAATGAATGGATTGATTATGATCTAACTTATTATAAAATAAGTGTAGCAGAAGATGGAATGCACAGAGTTGCTGCGCAGGTGCTGCAAAGTGAAGGGATGGATATGACTAAGAACCCTGCAAACTTTAGGCTCTTTCATATGGGTAAGGAGATTCCTATCCATGTAGAGCTTTCAGGGTCTACTATTGATTATATACAGTTTTATGGTGTAAAAAATAGAGGAGAGTATGATGTTCATTTATATGATAATAAAAACCATCATTTCAACCCTGAATATAGCTTAATTGTAGATACTTCAGCTTACTTTTTGACTTGGGATCCTACTACTGCTGGAAAACAATTTACGACCACTGGAGCTAATTTATCTAATATACCTGCTGCAGAAAACTACTTCATGCATGAGAGTAAAACTGTATTTAAATCTTATTGGAACAAAGGAAAACAATACCAAATAGCTACAGAACAATTAACCAAATCTTCTTTTGAATTTGGGGAGGGGTACGGAAGTGCTTTAGCTAAGAACAGAGCCGTAACAATCACAACCGATAATAAATATGCTTCAGGGCCCGATGCAGAAGCTTCTATTAAAGTATATGGGCGATCTCAAGTGAGTCATAATTTAGATATAAGTATAGGAGGAACATCTTATGTTACTTCATATTATGTGAGTGATTCTATATGGTTGCATCAGTTTAATTTTCCTGTGTCACAAATAGGAAGCTCTACAACCATAGATGTAGATGGGACAGGTGCTGCCTCCGATCAGTATTATGTCAGTTTTGGCCAGATAAGATATCCTCACACGTTTAACTTTTACAATCAACCAAGTTTTAAATTTTCTACAGAAGGAAGTGCACGAAAATATTTTACGATCAATGATTTTGATGGTAGCAACAACAATACAACTTCTGATATTTATTTATATGATTTGACAGATAACCATAGAGTGCAGTGCGTTTGGAGTGCCTCTCAAGGACAAGTTTTGACCGATTTGCCTGCAGGCGTTTCTCAGGATAGAGAATTAGTATTGGTCAATGAAGCACTTTCCTCTAGTTATGTAACTGTGGGTAAAGTAAATTCTACCACATTTACTGATTTTTCATCAATAGGCTATCTCAATAGAGATTATGTTATTGTAACACATCCGAGACTTACCAAAACTAGTACAGGCTTGAATCCTGTGTTGGAATATGAAGCTTATAGAGCTTCTACGGGCTTTATTCCAGTTACAGTAGATATTCAACAATTGTATGATCAATTTGCCTATGGCATCAATTATCATCCTCTAGCGGTAAGACATTTTGCACATTATATTAAGCGCACTTGGGCTAATCCAGAATATATCTTTTTGATAGGGAAGGGGCGTGTTTATAAGGATATGCGTAATTCGCAGGCACATGCTGCCCAATCGTTATTGATTCCAACAATGGGGTATCCTCCTTCTGACAATAAGATGCTAGCCTATATAGGTAGTAACATACCTGCAATACCAGTTGGACGTTTGGCTGCTACTACTGGCGACCAAGTTAAGCTCTATCTAGAAAAAATAAAGGCTTTAGAAGGTGAGCAACAATTGGCTCAGACTTTACCAGATAGAGGTTGGATGAAAAATATTCTACATCTAGGTGGAGGTAGCAATAGTAATGAGCAAAATATTATCAAGCTGCACTTGAATAATATGAAATCAATAGCAGAAGGGACTTATTATGGAGGTAATGTAGAGTCTTTCTTCAAGACATCTGCAAGTCCTATCCAAGCTGCACAATCTTCTTATTTAGATTCTTTAATCAACTCTGGAGTGTCTGTTATTACATTTTTTGGACACTCTTCTGCAAGTAGTTTTGATTTTAATTTAGATTATCCAAGCAACTATTCCAATAAAGATAGATATCCTTTAATTATGGCCTTGGGCTGTTATGGCGGAACAATATCGAGTGCCGCACCTGCAATTAGTGAGGCTTTTGTATTTGAAGAGTATGCAGGGGCTAGTGTCTTTTTAGCTTCAACAGGAGCAGCTGCTTTATCTGCTCTAAATCAATTTGCTAATAAGTTTTATCGTCAAATGGCAGTAGGTAGTTATGGTCATGGGGCTGCTAGAATGGTGCAAAAAGCAATACAAGATTTAGAGCAAGGAGGTATTTATACTACTACAATGGAGATGGTAGCCAACTATATAACCTATCATGGAGATCCTGCCTTGAAACTGAATGCACAAGACTGCCCAGATTATTACATTGATGAAACGTTGGTAAGTCATTCTCCTGATTTAGTCACCATACAGCAAGACTCTTTTGCTCTAGAACTAGATTTATACAATATAGGAAAGGCAATTGATACTGTATTTTATGTGAATATTGAACGAGAATATGCAGATGGAACTCAAGAGTATGTAGTACAAAAACAAGTTACAGCACCTTATTTTAATGGTGTATACAAGTTCCCTATAGCAACAGGGGATTTTGCTGCATTGGGGCTCAACAAATTTACAATCACGATAGATGCTAATGATGATATTAATGAGTGTGGAGAGAATAATAACATAGTCCTAGATTATTATATTTATATCTTATCCGATGCTATTTTACCGGTATACCCTTATGAGTTTGCAATTGTACCCAATCAAAATATAAAACTCAAAGCTTCTACCGGAAATGTATTTGCAGCACCTCAAACTTATCGTATCCAAATAGATACTACAGCTTATTATAATAGTCCACTGATGTTGGAAACAACAGTAACACAGGGTGGTGGAGTTGTAGAATGGACACCTCCTACTACCTACTTAGATAGTACAGTTTATTATTGGCGAGTAAGTCCTGATTCCATCAATTCCCAAACAGCATTTCAGTGGGCTCAGAGCTCTTTTATTCATATAGGAGGGAGTTATCCTGGTTGGAATCAATCACACTTTTTCCAATATTTAAGAGATAATCATACTAATATAGAAATAGAGGAACCCAATAGAGAGTTTGAGTATATCAATACCATTCAAGATATTTCGGTTCGAAATGGCTATGTCAACCCTAATCTTACACCTAATCCAATACTTCAAGATTATCTAGCTTTATATTTCAATGGAAAACAACTAGATAAATGTAGATGTCTATATGAAAATGGTGTTTATGTGACTGTAGTAGAACCAACCTCTTCGGAGGTATGGGAAATGCCTCAAGGAGGAGCTAGTGTTTATGGTGCTATTAACTGTGATGGAGCAAAACGAAAAGCTTCTTCTTTCTTATTTGAGACGGACCTGACTGCTGGAAAAGCTGCATTTGAGTCTTTCTTGAGAGATACTATTCCAAATGGTCATTATGTAATGATACATACACTCAATAATGCTTATGCTCAGTTTTGGTCTCCATCTTTGATTTCTTTACTTAAAGATGAAGGTGCTCAGTATTTAGATGATCTCCAAAATGATCCTGATGGTTTGCCTTATGCATTCTTTTACAAAAAAGGAGATAGTTCTTATGTTCATAAGGCATCTGTACTGGGACCAGATAGGGAAACAGAAATAAACTTATTAGGGAAAATGCAAGAGAACTGGTATCAAGGGAAACAGACTTCTACTGTCATTGGACCAGCTAATGATTGGGGCTCTTTTCATTGGCGTACAAGTTCTCTAGATGGTTTAAATACAGATAATGTCACTGTAGATATTTATGGGATCAATTCTACACAGACAACTCAGGTACTTCTAATGGATGATATAACAGCCTTAGATACATTCTTAACTACAATAGATGCTCAGCAATACCCCTATTTGCAGTTAGTTTGGAATACCACAGATGCTACACACAAAACCTCCCTACAGTTAGATTATTGGAGGGTTTTAGCTGATATGATGCCTGAAGCGGCACTTAGACCAGATATTTATTATAGCTTACAGTCAGATACTATTCAGCAAGGGACACCTATTTCATTGGATATTACAATGGAGAATATTAGTGATACAGACATGGATAGTATGTTAGTTTATTATGCTATACCAGGAGCAACTCCTCCTCAAGAAAAGTATGTAAGAATGGCTCCTTTACCAGCTGGAGATACGTTAGTTGGTCATGTAACTTTCCCTTCTGTAAGCTTAGAAGGAGAGCAATATCTTTATGTAGAAATCAATCCAAATAAAGACCAATTAGAAAAACACCATTTCAATAACTATGGTTTTTTACTATTTAATATAGTCAAGGATATAATCAATCCTATCATGGATGTAACCTTTGATGGGGTGCATATCATGAATGGTGATATTGTCTCGGGAAAACCTGAGGTAGTTGTATATTTAACGGATGAAAACAAGAGTTTAGCTTTAGATGAGTTAGAGGATTTTCAAGTTATTTTACAAGATCCTAGTGGTGTTCAACACAATTTGTTAGATGGGTCTATTCCTATTCAATTTTATCCTGCAGATGCAGGGCGAGTGGCTATAGAAAATAAAGCCAGAATTGTAATGAATCCAGATTTATTGCAGGATGGAACCTATACCTTATTTGTGAGTGCTACCGATAAGTCTGGGAACAACTCAGGAGATTTGAACTATAGTGTAGATTTTGAGGTGATCAATAAAGCCTCTATCTCTAATATTCTAAATTACCCTAATCCATTTACAACTTCTACTCAGTTTGTGTTTACCTTGACTGGTCGTGAAATTCCAGATTATATGAAAATACAGATTTTGACTGTTTCTGGAAAAATTGTGAAGGAAATAGGTATGGAGGAGTTAGGCCCTATTCGTGTAGGTGTCAATCGTACAGAATATGCTTGGGATGGAACTGATCAGTTTGGAGATCAGTTGGCCAATGGCGTTTATTTGTATAGAGTGGTCACACAAAAAAATGGTGAGAATTATGAGCGCTATAATTCTAGCGTAGACTATATGTTCCGAAGAGGTTTTGGTAAAATGTACCTAATGCGGTAAGATTTTTTCTTATTAGGAACTAATTTATAAGAGTTGACAATTGTAGTATTATAATACATATACTGCGATTGTCAACTTTTTTTATTATTCTAAAGGTTGATTTTTATATCTTAAGTATAAAGGTAGAATAAATAATAACTGAAATTACAGAGGTTTTTGATGAATAACAAGGTGAAAAAATAGGGATAGCCTTAGCTATCACAAGGCTTTTTAACGAAGTTAAGCACATAAAGATCGATTAATTTTACTATTCATTAATTTTGGTTTTATGCTTATAAACTCAGAATTAGAATGAAAGCTCCAATTAAGATATTGATAGTAGAGGATGAGGCTTTGATTGCAGATAATCTAGCTATGCATCTAGAGGATTTAGGCTATCAGGTGGTACATATTACAGACAATGCTGAAGATACTTTTGAGGCAATCAAAGAGCATCAGCCTGATTTAATATTGGTGGATATTAATATACAAGGAGCATTGGATGGCGTAGATGTAGCCAATACAATCAATCAACGATACCAAAAACCATTTGTCTATCTAACTTCGGATACCAGTAAGGCTACCATAGAGCGAGTAAAATATACCAAGCCAGCAGGTTTTTTGGTCAAACCTTATCGACCTAAAGATTTGGAAACTACTATAGAAATAGCTCTACATAATTATGAGACTATACAAAAAGAGGAGAGTGCAAGCAATGAGGAGGAAAAAGATATGTTGCTAAGTGATAGTTTTTTTGTGAAGGACAAACATGCATTAGTTCGAGTTTATTTTGATGATATTCTCTATGTGAAAGCTCTTGATAACTATGCTCAACTAATGACTAAGCAGCAAAAATATGTAGTTAGTTATACCCTCAAAAAAGTAGAAGCAAAGCTATTGAATCATGGATTTATGCGAATACATCGTTCTTATCTAGTTAATCTAAAACACATCTCAAAAATAGGGTTTCGACAAGTTTTTATAGATAAGGAAGAAATTCCTATTAGCGAAAGCCAAAAACAAGAATTACTTAAGCGAATTAGCTTGTTTTAGTTATGGATTATCAAAAACTGGTTAAAGAATATTGTGATACTGACGAATACTTTATTTGGGGCGAAAACGGAAGTTGGCTAACCAATAAAGCTATTTATTCTTTGTATAGAGCAAAGCCTTTGCGGACTGCATTAGTAAATGTTAGAGCAACTAGGTATGTGGAGTTTGAAGGTTTTAGAGCTTTGGAGATAGAGCCAGTTGTTTTGAAAGCAGGGCAAGTCGCCCAGTTGTTTGGGATGAAAGATGCTGTGAAAACTCGTCGATTGATCAATGAAGCTATTGCTAAAATCCCTAAAGAGGAGATGATCAAAAGTACCAAAACGGTAGAGATAAATGGTTTGGTATTGAAAGTGCCAAGAAGCCAAGCTGAGGAAAAAAAAGAAGTTATAAAATTAGCTTTGAATAGGGCTTTAGGAGAGGCTGATGTAGAATGGTTGTGGGTGGATGAGGAGCCTGAAAAAACAAGAGATGAAGATGAGGCTCGTGCAATAGCTCTTATTATTTTAGGTTTAGCTGTTGCTGGTTTTCTGAGTTTTCTGAATGCAGTGTATTGGGCGATTCCTATCTTATTAATGCTGGCAGTTTGTATTGGCGGTTGGTATGTCTTTAAAAGAATAAATGAACCATTTTTGCGCTACTATGGGCTAACTCAAAATCGAATAGTATCTGTAGAAAAAGATGGAAAAAACTTAGAGCAGTTGACTATTGCAAGCATACAGAAGAATGAGCTAACCAAAAAATCAAAAAAACAAGATTTATTGATCGAAACGGCTCGGAAGAAGATCAAAATACCTAAGCTTAAATTTAGAAAAGAGCTGCATGAGTTGGTAGATAATTTAAAGGAGAATAGTGATCAATTGCGATTGTTAGATTAATAGAATGATAATACATAATAGTATGAATGCTGAAAAGTGGCTGAAGAAACATAAAATAGAGGGGGAAGAGGTACTTTGGTTAGAAGGGGCTATTTGTTTGACAGATAAAGCTCTATATTGGCAGGCTAAAAAACTCCAAAGAACAGATTTAGGCAACATAAAGGATATTAAGTATGATAATCTAGATAGATTTTATGCCTTAGATGTGATTTCTATTCTGAATAAACCCAATAGAGTAAAGCGATTGGAAGGGATGAAGGATGCCGTAAAAGTCCGTCGGCTGATCAATGAGGCTATTGCCAAGATACCTAATGAAAAGCGTTTGGAGGTAACTCAAGATATTGTATTGAATGATATAAACCTAGAAATACCTAGAAGCGAATCTAGCAATGATTCTCAACTAAAAAAACGACTAAGTAAAGTAATAGGCGAAACGGATGTAGATTGGTTGTGGGTGCATCAAGTAGAAGAATCAACAACAGTAACAACTCAAATTTATATGTCTGTGGGAATTGCTTTAATTCTTGGAGGAGTAGTACTGCAGGGGTTGTATACACATGATTATGGATCAGCGATTATGATGTCAATATTTATCCTATTTTATCTGATCACTTTTCTTATACCTCTCTTCCGAAACCGGAACCCTTACACAACCTTTGGAGTAACTCATAATAGAATAGTAGCAGTGAGCAAGGATACTAAAAAGGTGGAACAACTAGCTATTTCGAGTATTCAGACCAATAAATTCGAAAAAGAGGCTAAGGAGTCTTATCTGAAAATAGAGACTGCTCGTAAAAAAATAAAAATCCCCAATCTCAAGTTTGATAAAGAAGTTCAACAAATGATTGAAAACTTGAAGCAAAATAGCGACGAATTGCGTTTACTAGATTAGTTGTCAATGCAAAATAGATCGATCTATGTCCAACTCTAATCTTCTTCTCACCAATTCTAATGAATTTGAACAAAGGCTGAATAGTGCTTTGGGCGAAGATGATGTGGAATGGTTATGGGTAGAAGAATATACCAAACAGAGAGTAGTTAAGCCTAGTTTTGCATGGATTTTGGTAAGTTTGACCTTTGTATTGTTAGGAATATGGAGTTATAGCTTGATGGGAATAGGCATTAGTGCTTTAGTTGGATATTTAGGGCTTTATCTCAGGAGAAAGAAAAAGGCTATAAGCCGTTATTTATACGGGGTTAGCCCTAACCGAGTAGTCGCCATTCGGAAAGACGGTCAGGAACTCGAACAACTAATGATTCCTAGTATTTGTAGCAATACTATACAAACCGATGAAGGGCAAGAGACTAATCGTCTAGTTATAGCAACAACCCGAAAAAAGATAGAAATTCCTAACCTTACTATGTGTGAAGAGGTGCAAGATCTGCTCAATAACTTGCAAGCCAATTACAAAGTCTAAGACTTAAAATGTTGTTTAGTCATCTCCACCAATATTTTGTGAATAGCTGGTGATGCTGCTATAATCTCTCTACCAAAAATATAATCATCGCCACCCGAAAAATCGCTAACTAAAGCACCCGCTTGTTGCGCTATAAATGCTCCTCCTGTTACATCCCAAGGTGAAAGGCTGTATTCAAAATAGCCATCAAAACGACCACAAGCTACATATACTAAATCTAAGGCTGCCGAACCAATACGACGAAGGCCTCTAGTGCCTAACATCAGTGGTTTTAGCATTTTTAAGTATGCATCTACATAATCAAAATCATAATAAGGGAAACCTGTGGCTAGCAATGCATCTTTGAGGTCTGTAGTCCCTGTTACGCCTATTGTACGGCCATTGAGGTAAGCAGGGGCGCCTTCCCAACTATAAAAAAGCTCATCTTTATTAACCTCATATACAATCCCTAAAACAGTTTTCTCCTTGTGCTGTAAGCCAATACTAATGGCAAAAAAGGGCAATTGATGTAGGAAATTAGTAGTTCCATCTAATGGGTCTATTATCCAGCGCCAATCCTTGTCTTCTTGGGCTACTGTTTCTTCTTCTGCTATAAAACTAGCTTCAGGCAAGATTTCTCCTAAGCCTTTTATCAATTGTTCTTCACTAGCCTTATCTACATAAGAAACTAGGTTGTTCAAGTATTTTTGTTCTATCTTATCTTGATCTACTTTACCTAATTCAGTTCTAAGGAATTGACCTACTTCTTTTGTGATTTTGCAAGCTTGTTGGCAGATGTGTTCTAGATTCATAATTGAAATTTGATGGAAATAAAGATTAAAAGAAGTCCTAACAAAACTAAAGGAAAAACAATAGGAGCCACTAATTTTATGGTGTTAGATTTTAATTTTTTCTGGTAAAAGGGGAGTTTTTCTTTTTCAAAGGCTGTCGCCAATTCTTCAGGGTTTTCTGGATTATAAACAATAGAGATAGGCTTGCCTTTCAAATCTGTTTCATAATCTAAAGCTTTGTTAGGATTCTCTTCAGGAGCAGACCATTGCCAGTAAAAATCTTCCACCTCTATGGGAGTATTATCTTGAGTGAAGAACTGTATCGGAAATTTCATGGTGTATTGTTTAACCTTGACTAAATTTCCACTTACTTGGACCAATTTTGCAATACTCTCTTGAATAATTTTAGGGGCTTGTTCTGGAAAGAAGAGATTTTCTACCTTTATCCAATCCAATTGAGTTTTTATGGTACTAATATTTTTTAGCGTTTGTAAGTAGCTGCGTATTGGAATCCCTATACTGAATATTATAAGTATCCAAGCAAGACTTTGAAGCCCCCAAAGGGTATAACAACTAACAATGATAGGAGTCAAAGCTATTAAAAATACTAACCACCAATATTTATTGGTGAGTTTGAATAAAAAGCTTCCCTCTTCTTGTTTTCCTAGTGATGATATAAAGGAGAAAAACAAAGCAAGACAAGAAATAGACAGAATCGATCCTATCAGCCAGCCATGTGCATATACCGCTAGTGCTATAGAGCCTAGTATGAAAACGGTAAAAATGAGACAGCCTTTATTTTTCATCTAACTTCCCATCTTTAAAAGGTTCTAGTTGGCTACGCCAACCATCAAAAGAGGTGCTCGTATCTATCTGCCATTGCCCTTCTTTGTAACGGTAGGCAAACCACTGATGTGCTGAATATTTGATTTGTAATCGATCATCTTGTTTGGGCTGAAAGTTAAAATCGAAGCAATTTTGTGTATTGAGTTGTTCTTCAATATTGTTGCGTAATGTTTCTTCTTTTTCATCTAAGTGATGTATAGCAACACTACCTATTCTATAGGCAATTTCTTTGCTTGCATCTAATCGTTGTAGTACCCAACCAATATCCTCTTGCTTTAACTGTTCTCCATCACAAGAGCAGAGCTTAAAACCTTTAGTTAAATCACACATAGAGTTATTTTAATTTACCGTTTTTATGAAGCTCTAACTG
>JAAEPD010000051.1 GCA_024222455.1 Aureispira sp. | reverse complement strand
GTTGATGAAGGTGGGACTCAATGTGGTATTTGTACACCAGGTTTTATAGTTTCTTTGTGTGGTTTTGTATTGTCAGACCATCCTAAAACAGTAGAAAATGCGATTAATGCAGTAGCAGGAAATATCTGTAGATGTACAGGTTATAAATCTATAGAGCGTGCTATTGGACATATAGTAACTAAATTGCAAGGAAAAGATGCTTTGCCTCCATTGGCTTGGCTGATCGAAAATGAATTTTTGCCAAGTTACTTTACAGGTATTCAAGAGCGTTTAGATGCTATAAAACCTAAAGCTCAACCTGAGATTACAGAGAATACTGTTTTTGTGGGTGGTGGAACTGATTTGTATGTACAGCGTCCTGCTCAAATGCTACCAGCAGAGATAGTACATTTATACAATAGAACAGACCTAAAAGGCATTTGGAAAGATAATGGACGTTGTAGAATAGGAGCTTCTACTACTGCCGAAGCGCTTAAACAATCTAAAATTATAAAAGAGCTAAGTCCAAAAGAGATAGAAGCTTATTTTGATCTGATTTCTTCTGCTCAAATCCGTCATATGGGGACTTTAGCAGGAAATCTAGTGAATGCCTCACCCATTGGAGATTTGACGGTTTTCTTCCTGTCCTTGAATAGTAACTTAGTTTTGAATGATAATGGAAGTTTGAGAGAACTGCCCTTAAATCAATTCTACAAAGGCTATAAAGTATTAGATAAAAAAGATACAGAATACATACAAGAACTCAACTTTGAGCTGCCTAAATCAGATACGTTTTATTTTAATTTTGAGAAGGTAAGCAAACGTACTTACTTAGATATAGCAAGTACAGGTTCTGCAATGAGTCTGCAATGCGATGCTAATGGTAAAATACTAAAGGCAGGAGCTTCTGCTGGTGGTGTTGCACCTGTACCATTCTACCTACAAAAAACAGTAGACTTCTTAGAAGGTAAAACAGTGAGTGTAGAAGTATTGAGCGAAGCATTGGATATAGCTCAAACAGAAGTAGCTCCAATTAGTGATGTACGTGGAACTGCTGAGTACAAAAAACTATTGTTGCGTCAGTTGATGTTAGGACACTTTATTAAGTTTTTCCCTGAAATGGCTAAAGAGTTGCTAGGTCAACTAACTGCTGTTTAATCTAAATTTATAATAACCATACTACTAGATATTTTGATTTTTAGACTTGTAGATTTTTTAACTAAAACAAAAAAAAGCTAGCACTTTTTGAAGGAACAAGGAGCTTCTACATTCTTACCATAGTCTAACTTCAAACAGCCTAATATCTAATGTCTAGTGATATGTATAATAATAACAGAATGAAAAATATAGATTCATATACCCACGTTCGAGGAGAATCCATTTATGTAGATGATTTGCCTATTTTGGGAGGTACCTTGTTTGGGGTTATTTTTGACTCACCTGTAGCACATGCTAAGATATTAAAGTTAGATACTTCTGAGGCTGAAAAGATGCCTGGAGTTAAGCATATTATTACCTATAAAGATATACCTGGTGAGAATCAGATTGGAGGAATTTTCCCTGATGAACCTTCCTTGGCAGAGGGGGAAGTCCATTTCAAAGGACAGCCTGTAGCCTTAGTTTTGGCTACCTCCAAAAGAGCAGGGCATGCAGCTTTGTCTAAAATAGTAATGGAAGTAGAAGAACTACCTGTAATTGTTGACCCTAGAGAGGCAGCAGCCAAAGGCGAAATTATAGGCACTCAACGTACCTTCAAGTTAGGTGACCCTGATGGACAATGGGATAAATGTGCACATGTATTTGAAGGTGTAGCAGAAAGTGGAGGACAAGAGCATTTATATATAGAAGGACAAGGAGCTTATGCTTTCCCCGTAGAGAATGGATGTATTCGATTGGTGTCTTCTACACAAGGGCCTACACAAGTACAGCGTGCTGCTTGTCGTGTATTGGGTGTACCTATGCACAAGATAGAAGTGGATGTACGTCGATTGGGTGGCGGTTTTGGAGGGAAGGAAGATCAAGCAAGTCCTTTTGCTGTACTAGCTGCTTTGGGTGCAATGCATAGCAACAAACCTGTTAAGCTGATTTTGGATAGAGAAGAGGATATGCGTATGACTGGTAAACGTCATCCTTATACATCTGATTTTAAGATTGGTTTAGACAAAGATTTGAATATAATCGCCTATGAGGTTGATTTTTATCAAGATGCAGGTGCTGCTGCAGATCTTTCTCCTGCGGTATTAGAACGAAGCCTTTTTCATGCAACCAATTCTTATTACGTTCCTAACGTAAAAGCTAGAGCAACCAGTTGTAGAACTAATGTTCCGCCTAATACAGCCTTTAGAGGATTTGGTGGACCACAAGGTATGTTTGTGATAGAGGCTGCGATCTCTAAGGCTGCCGAAGAACTAGGCGTAGATAGAGCAGTAATACAGGAACGAAATCTATTTATAGATGGACAACCATTCTCTTATGGTCAAATAACAGAAGGTTGTGAGGCTAAAAATGCTTGGAGTCAAGCTTGCGAAAAGTTTGATGTAGAAGGGGCTCGCAAACGCATAGCTGCTTTTAATGCAGAAAATACATTTTATAAAAAAGGATTGGCTCTAATGCCTATTTGTTTTGGTATTTCTTTCACCAATACACCTATGAATCATGCAAGAGCACTGGTGCATGTCTATCAAGATGGTAGTTTAGGTGTGAGCACTGGAGCTGTAGAGATGGGACAAGGTGTCAACACAAAAATGTTGCAAATAGCAGCCTTGACTTTTGGTGTTAACCCTGATCGTATAAAAATAGAAACAACAAACACAACTCGTGTTGCTAATACTTCACCAACTGCAGCAAGTGCTGGAGCTGATCTAAATGGGAAGGCTTTGCAAATTGCTTGTAATGCTATTTTAGCAAGGTTCAAAACCTTTATTAAAGATAGTTTTAAAGCTTCTTCTGAAGATGCAGTTGAGTTGCGTGAAGAAGGTGTGTATATAGATGGCAAAAAAGTAGACTGGAATTGGGAAACCTTAGTGCAAAAAGCATTTTTAGCTAGAATTAATCTTTCTGAAAAAGGGCATTATTCTACTCCCAAAATCCATTTTGATAAAACTACAGAAAAGGGACATCCTTTTGCTTACCATGTTTATGGTACTGCTATTTTTGAAACAACTGTAGATTGTGTTCGTGGCCGTTATGAGATGGATGCTGTACACATTGTACATGACTTTGGAAAGAGCATGAATCGTATCATAGACAAAGGTCAAGTGGAAGGTGCTATGGTTCAAGGTGTTGGTTGGATGACCATGGAAGAGTTGAGATACAATGAGCAAGGTCGCTTGCTATCTAATGCACTATCTACTTATAAAGTGCCAGATATTTATTCTGCACCTAAAGAGGTGAATGTAGAGTTTTTGGAGACAGCAGGATCTGACTTAGCAATATTGAAATCGAAGGCAGTAGGAGAACCTCCTTTGATGTATGGAATAGGCGCTTATTTTGCTTTGGTCGATGCAATAAAGGCCTTTAATCCTAAAGCGAATGGACTATTTTCTTCACCTATGACTCCTGAAAGAGTCTTGATGGCTTTATACAATAAGTAGGTTTAGAAAATGAACATCTTACGAGTGTTAAATGAACGGACAATTCATTAATATTTCGTAATTGATAATTGAATAATTTGTAATTGATACTGATATGAGTTTAGCAGAAATTGTTATTGGGATAATTGTGTGTATATGTTTGTTTGGAGCTTGGATGTCCAGCAAAATGAAAAAGATTTATTCTCTTCAGGGAAATAATGAAAATTCAGAGTGGGATAAAGATCATGCTATCTCCTTCGGGATTACTTCTAAATGGTTGCTTTTTATAGCAATTACACTTTTAGGAGGATATATCGTTTATCAGAAAATAGCAGGAACTCCTCTAGAGGGGCATACCTTAGAATGGATGGATTTGATATTAAGATGGTTACATATCATCTTTGGTATTTCTTGGATTGGAGCATCTTTTTACTTTGTATTCCTAGAGAATTCTCTCGATCGAAATAATCCTCCAAGAAATGAGCTAGCTGGTAACTTATGGGCTGTGCATGGTGGCGGGTTTTACTATTTAGAGAAGTATAAAGTAGCACCTCAAAAGATACCAGCTCATTTGCATTGGTTCAAGTATGAGGCTTATTTTACTTGGGTAACGGGAACCTGTTTATTAGCTGTAGTTTATTATTTCAATGCAGAATCTTTTTTATTGAGTTCAGATACAGAGATTAGCGCTTTAGCTGGTATCGGAATAGGTGTAGGAGCTATATTTTTCTCTTTAATGGTGTATACAGCCTTATCTAAAACAGCATTGTTAGAACCTAAAAATAGACCATATTTCTTTATTATTATGTTTGTTTATTTGGTGGGAGTAGCGTATTTGTTGATGCAAGTATTTGCACCAAGAGCTGCTTATATTCATATGGGGGCTATAATGGGTACAATGATGGCTGCTAACGTGTTTTTTGTAATTATACCAGCTCAAAAAGCGATGGTTTTTGCAGCTAAAGAGGGTAAAACTTATGATACTGAAATAGGCAAAAGAGCAGGATGGCGTTCTTATCATAATAACTATTTTACACTACCAGTTTTGTTTATAATGATCAGTAATCACTTCCCAACTACATTTGGGCATGAATACAACTGGGTAGTTTTGGCTATTATTTCTTTGGCTGGAGCAGGAATCAAGCATTTCCACAATGTTTGGGAAAGAGGAGAAATTAATAAATGGATAGTACCAATTAGTATCTTGATGTTACTTTTCGCATTTTGGTTTACAGCACCTGAATCTAACAATGATGCAGGAAGTGGAGATGCCGTTCCTTTTGCTAAAGTTAAGGCTATCATGAATCAGCGTTGTACTCCTTGTCATTCTGAATACAATTCAGATGATGTATTTATAACAGCTCAAGGAGGGGTTAAATTTGATACTCCTGAAGAAATCGTGAAGTTTAAAGATCGTATCTTAAATAGAGCAGTTATCACCAAGTCTATGCCTCAAGGAAATAAGACCGAAATGACCGATGAGGAACGTTCGCTTTTAGAAGCTTGGATAGCACAAGGGGCTCAACTGAAATAGAATGTAAAATGAATAATTATGCAAATGCTACTGGATGTTAACAACTGTTCTGAGTAGAACTGTAAAAGGACTTTATTCAGTCAGAAATGTCTAGTAGTTTGAAATAGTGATTATCAACTATTCATTATCAATTATACACTATCAACTAATTAAAATTGATTGCAATAAGTAGTAATAATGTAGTCTTGCCTGATGGGGTAGGAGCTTATACCATTTTTATAGAAAATGGAAAAATTGTAGATATTCAGGCTAACCCTGTTCATGATTCTAATATCGATTATCGAGATTATGGAGATTGGGTGATTATGCCTGGGGTAATAGATCCACATGTACATATCAATGAACCTGGCCGAACAGAATGGGAAGGGTTTGAAACTGGTACTACTGCTGCTATTGCTGGTGGGGTAACTACTTTAGTAGATATGCCTTTGAATTCTTCACCAGTGACGATTACAGTCAAAGATTTTGAAGATAAGTTGGCTGCTGCTCAACAAAAAATGCAAATGAATTGTGGTTTTTGGGGTGGTTTGGTGCCTGGGAATGACCCTCATTTGAAAGGTTTGGTCGAAAAAGGAGTACTTGGGTTTAAGGCCTTTTTGACACATAGTGGTATAGATGAATTTCCTAATGTAACAGAAGCGGATTTGCGCAAAGCTTATGAGGAAATAAAAGGAAGTAATTTGCCTATTTTAGCACATTGTGAGCTGGTTTCGGGAGACTATGGACAAGAGCTAGCCGCTGAGCCAACTAATTATGCTGCCTACTTAAAATCTAGACCTCGAAAATGGGAAAATGATGCTGTACGGTTGATGCTAAAATTAGCAGAAGAGTACAACCATCCTACACATATAGTGCATTTATCTTCTATTGATTGTTTAGATGAGATTCGTGCAGCTAAAAAGCGTGGAGTACCCATAACTGTAGAAACCTGTCCTCATT
>JAAEPD010000050.1 GCA_024222455.1 Aureispira sp. | reverse complement strand
TTAATAAAGCAAAGTTAAGGCTAAACGATTTATCTGAAGGAGCTAAGGTAATTGTATGATCAGCTATTAATTTTGCCGTTAAATTGACTAAAGTATCTTGGGTTTGCTTTTTGTAACCTGTAATGATAAAAGGAGCATTTACTGATGTTTTTTGCCAATCTTTAGGGTGAAAATGAATCATGCCACTTTGCCCACCAAAATATAAGCGTCCATCCGCTGCTTGATAATGCGAAATTGTATTGAATTCGTTGTGAGGCAATCCATCTTCTTCTAAATAAATATTAACATGTTCGCTTTTTTTATTAAATCGCATTAAACCTCTTTGGCTAGAGAGCCATAAACTACCAAAATCATCTCCATAAACTGAATACAATACATTATGGGAGAGTCCTGTTCCTTTTTGGGTGTATTGTTTATACGTTTTAGTTTTGGGATTCCAACGAATCAGGCCATCTCCTTTTGTAGCTAACCAAAAGATCCCTTTCTTGTCCTCATGCAAATGAGCAATATGCCTTGTTGGAATATAGTTTTTATCAGATAGCGCAGAACTAAAATGATCTAAGATTATTTTTTTGTCCAAATCAACCAAATACAAACCAGTACTAGTAGACAACCATGTACCTTGCTTATTGTCATGAAATGCATAAATAGCAACACCATCTAAATCTGTTGAGCTACTATCAAAAGGTATTAATTGTTTATCATCCAAATGGAAAAGTCCATTGCTAGCACCTACCCAAATTTGACTATTCTTGGAACGATAAGGTTGCCAAAGTACTCCTGTAGTATAAGGTTTGCATGACCTATAGGATTGAGCTTGATCATGTGTTGGGGGATAATGTAGTAAAACACCCTCATCTAATCCTACCCACAAGCCACTAGTGTCAGCATAAATACCTAGAGCATTGTGTAATAATCCAGGTATTCCCAATTGTTGATTCAGAGACCAGCCCAAACTATCTTTTTGAATCAAAAAACCTACCCCACCAGTTATTAAGTTATCTTGGCTATTGTGTCCAATTCCTCTAAGTTTAGTAGGAGGGTTTTGATTATTCAATTCAATTTGAAAAGCTTGTTTTTGTGTATTTAATACATACAAATATTGATCGTTAGATATCCACAGATTATCATTTTGATCAGCAAAAAATATATTATTAGAGTGTGTAATTGATAACTCATAAGGAGTTTGAAATGTACGTTGCCCTACTGAGTTGTATACTTTTAAGCTGTCTGTGCCTAAATAATAGGCTTTGTCTTTACTAAAATAATACTCTTTTTGGGTCGTAGGGGCAAGTGATATCCAATTGGTAGTGGTATTGGAGTCTATATATCTAAAAACGGTGTTGTAGTTATTGTTGTTAGGGCTAGGCTGTAAGCATTCAAGACAAAGAGTAGAGGAACCTGTAGTGTATAGATTTAAACTTTTATAGCCTTTGGGGCAATGATCTTTTTTTAAGACATTGCCTTCTTTATCTAATTCGAGGAAAACTGGATCTCAATAAGCAGGATTAAGAGTTAGGCTCACTACATACCGATCAGGAGCAATTTTGAAACTATGCATTTCAGAATGCTTTGGATATTCCTTTTTTAGATCAAATTGTTTGTACAGTTCATGAAACTGCTGACCATCATGCTCATAAAAAACAATACGATCTTCAGCTAAAACATACTTTTTTAGGAGTATAGTTTTTTTGTAGGGAGAGTTATAGAACCCAACCGTATTAGGGGCAAAAGGGAGGGGAGTCGAAAAATACTCATCTAGGCTAAAAAACTTTTCTTGGATAGGATCAAAAATACTATTACATCCTTGATTGTTATTATCCGCAGAAATCCATAAATGGCCAAGCTTATCTATTGCTAAGTTATAAATTTTATTTCCACAAAGTCCACTTTCTTCTTTAGTATAGGTTTTAAATTCTACACCATCATAACGATTAAGACCATAATCAGTCGCTATCCAAATATATCCCTTTGGGTCTTGTACTATTTTCGAAATATTGTAACTAGAGAGACCATCCTCAAGTCCAAATTTTTGGATTTGAAGTGTGTGGTTTTGGCACATAGCAAAAGTACTAAACCATAAAAAAATGACCACTAATAATATTAGTTTTAGCATAATGTTAAAAGTATAGACTAAAACTGTGTTTGACAAATATATCAATGACTCTTTATTCATGGATAAAAGTAATAAAAAAAAGACTGTTGATAATCAGTTGGTTATGTATGAGTGTCTGTTTTGCAAAGATCAATGTCGTTTTTCCAAAGAGGATTAAAAAAGGAATAGTCTAATTTGTGGTTTAAATCAGAAGCAAGAATATTATCTAATTCTATCACTACAGAAGAACGATTACTTTAGCTATGAAAAATTATCATTTAAAAACAGAACAGCTTATGAAGCGAATTATACTATTAGTCATATTATTATGCAGCTTAGAAAGCCAAGTTTTTGCACAAAGTGGAGTTGGTATCAATGATGATAACTCTAATCCAGATGCCTCTGCAATGTTGGATATAAAATCAATAGATCGAGGTATTTTAATTCCTCGTATGACTGCCGCCCAAAAACTAGCAATTCCTGTTCCCGCTACAGGACTTATGATTTTTCAAACAGATGGAACAAGCGGGTTTTATTATTTTGATGGGAGCTGGCTGCCAATATCATCTACAGCAGGCGCATTTGCCACTGCCTCTAATATAACCAGCAACAGCCCAGGTACAATAGCAACAGATGATTTTGTATTTGGTTCTACTTCTTTAGCAGATGTAGCAGGTACCAATGATGATGCACGCGTGTTTTTTGATAAGTCAAAAGCTGCTTTTCGTGCAGGTACAGTAAATGGTGTACAGTGGGATGATGCCAATGTAGGAACAGCATCTACTGCACTAGGTATTAACAATACTGCATCTACTTTTTATGCTACAGCTATAGGACAGAATAATACTGCCTCAGGAGTAGCCTCTGTAGCTATGGGGCAAAGTAGTACTGCAAGCAATGCATATGCTATGTCTTTAGGTCAAAACAACACAGCTTCAGGAACAGCGTCCGTAGCTATGGGACAAAGTAGTACTGCTACAGATGCTTATGCTGTAGCCATGGGGCAAAGTAGTAATGCCACAGCTATTGCAACTGTAGCCATGGGACAAGCTAGTAATGCAACTAATGCTTTTGCTGTAGCCATGGGAACTAATAGTACGGCTAGTGGAATGGCTTCTGTGTCTATGGGACAAGGCAATACGGCTTCAGCAGTAGGAGCTACTGGATTTGGAAGTTGGAATACCGCAAGTGGAAATTATTCCTATGTATCGGGTACAGGCAACTTTGCACGTTCTTATGCCGAAACAACCATAGGAACTTATGCAACAGATTATACTCCCAATAGTACAACTGCCATTGATGCAGCAGATCGCCTTTTTGTAGTTGGAAATGGTGTGTTTGGAGCAGAATCTAATGCCTTAACCTTATATAAAGATGGAGTTCTAAATATTAATGATGCTTATAGTTTGCCAAATGCAGATGGTGCTGTTGGTCAAATACTAACCACTAATGGTGCTGGTACTGTAACTTGGGCTTCAGCAGCAGGAGATGGAGATGGGATCTATGATGGCTCAGGTACAGTACCTACATCTACAGCCATTACACTTACTGATAACATAAATTTTGATGCAAATACATTTTTTATAAATGGAGCAAACAATAGAGTTGGTATAGGAACTGCTGCGCCTTCTCAACTGTTAGAAGTTAATGGCCCAGATCCAAGTGTTTTAATTAACTCTACTAGTGGGCATGGTTATCTAAAAATAAATTCTGCACCTTCTGCTGAATCAGGTATACA
>JAAEPD010000049.1 GCA_024222455.1 Aureispira sp. | reverse complement strand
GGGACAAGTTACTTTTTGTTCTATGCTACCTATGCGTAGTATTCCTTTTAAAATTATTGCTGTACTTGGTTTAAATGACGGAGAGTTTCCAAGACAGCGTCAGGCACTTGGTTTTGATCTTATGTCAATATCGCCAACAATACTTGGCGATAGATCGCGACGAGGGGATGATAGGTACTTATTTTTAGAAGCAATCATTTCTGCAAGGCAGGCGTTATACCTCAGTTATCAGGGTCGGAATATAAAAAATAATAATGAAAAACAACCTTCATTGGTCGTTAAAGAGTTAATGGAATACTTGTCCCAGAGTTATGGTTGGCAATTTTCGATAGAAGAAAGCGATGGAGATAGTGAGGGTGAAGTTAATGAAAATGATATATATCAAGCACCTATGCAAGCTTTTAGTCCTAAAAACTATTGCGGAAGGTGGCCGAGTTTTGATGCAAACTGGATGGCGTTAGGACAGATAACAACGCCTAATCCGCAAAAAAATAAAAAACCGTTTAGCATTGATGCATTAGAGAGGCCTAATGAGCTTATGCTCTCAGGAGAGCAGATAGTGAGTTGTTAGCAGCATCCTGCAAGAGTGTTTGCCCAGCTGGAGCTAGATATATATTTTGAATCAAGTGATACAGTACTTG
>JAAEPD010000048.1 GCA_024222455.1 Aureispira sp. | reverse complement strand
AGTAAGATCCCTACGCCTAATTTGAATAGCACCAGGAATATGGCCTTTCTCAAAATAATCTTCCTTTTTTTGACAGTCGAGTACAAACACATTTGAACTATCCAAACGTGCATGGACATATGCTGCATCCACCAACATGGCGTGTTGGCTACTCTCTTGAGCATGAACCATTCCCCATAGGAACATTAGTCCTAATAGACTGCTTAGGAATTTCAAATACATAATAGCTGTTTTCTGTTTTATTCTGCAGGAGGCAATTCGTACCAGTCTGTATTTTTTAGGTTTGGTCTGCGTCCTGATTTCTTAATGCCATAATTTTTTGCCAAATAATTGACAATTGCTTCTCTATTCTCTCCTAAATCGCCCAATTTCTGTGTTTCCTGCATCCATTCAATAGTCTCAATCCATCCTTCTTTAGATGCACGGTTTTGAGTTACTAATTTTAAGGAGTGACAATTGCCACAGTTTTGTATAATGAGTTTATATCCTTCATCTGCAATTAGACCACTTCTAAGATGTATGCCGTTCTCTATCTTGTTAAGTTCGTCTTCTGCTGTATGTTCTACTGTTGTTTTTTCTGTTGGTTTGGGGCTACTAAATTGAATTTTAGGCAAAAAACCGCCTCCATATAAAAATAGGAGAGTAAATATTGCGATTAATCCAATAAATAGTCCATCAAAACGCCTTCGCCATTCTTTATAGGTTGGTTGGTTTTTCATAGACTACATTCTTTTTACTGCAATTCTATGGCAGGCATTGTTCAAATATCCTTTTGGGTTCCAACCAGGAACAACCATAGGTTGCATATTCCCTTTGCTATCTGTAGCACGTGCCCATATTTCATAATAACCATCCATTGGCAATTGCACCTTAGTCTTCCAATGTTGCCAAGCTAGTCTGTTGACAGGAGGCTCTAGTGTACAAAATTGCCAAGTTGCCCCAAAATCAATAGAAATATGCATTGTCTTGACTGTTAAGTCTCCAGCCCAAGCATGTCCTCGCACTTCAAATGTGCGTTCTCCTTTTACCATAGCTCCTGTTTTAGGATAAGTAATCAAGGATTTAATAGGCATAGATTCTATAATCTTCATGTCCTTCTCTTCAACCTTAGTACCTGGGCCAACAGGATTTTTGGGAACACGATAGGACATTCCTCCCATTTTAGGACCATCATGTACCTTATCACGAATAACAATTTTTTTTAGCCATTTTCCCGAAACTGATGCTGGCCAACCACCCATCACTAAGCGCAATGGATATCCATTCATCAATGGAATATCTTCGTCATTCACTTGCCAAGCAATCAGGCTTTCATCTTCTAAAGCCTTTTTTATTGGGACACCTCTTGAAATCACTACTTTTTTGGGGTCACCACTAAGATGGGTGTCTGCACCATAATAACCTATATAAATTGCATTGCTGTTTATTCCAACATCGTTAAGTACATCTTTGAGGCGCACGCCAGTCCACTTTGCGCAAGATACTGCTCCTGTAGTCCACTGATTACCTTTTGCACCAGGCGAAAATTCATTTCTGCCATTACCCCCACATTCTAAAGTAAGCTGATAGCTATAGGTCTTGAATTTTGTTTTAAGTTCATCGAGAGTATATACCTTTTTAGTTTTAGCAGCTTCGCCCTCAATGGTTAATGTCCATTTTTTAGGATCGATATTTCGAGGGGCAAAACCATTATTGCGCACAAACATTAGTTTGTTTGGAGTGATCTTGTGGTCAAGAAGATGTGCAGGCGTTTCTGCATTCCAAGGACGATCATTTAGGATAAGCAACTCATCACTTTTTCCCGGAATCGTTTTTGGGTCTCCTTCTAAGCCAATAGGAACTATGCCTTTAGGAAGATTTTTGCTAAATACAATATTGCTACCCAATAAGGTTGCAAACATACCTATTGCGCCTTTTTTCAAGAATTTTCTTCTTGAAAAATCATTGTTGCTGTCTGTCTTCATAATTCTCTTATTAAAAATGGTGCTTGTAGATGAGTTTAAACACTAAAAGCTCTATGCTACTACAATAATATAGAGATTGGATTAAATTGTTAGTGACTTTTATCACTTTTCCTATTATGCCCTTTTAGGAATGCTTGTTCTGCTTATCGTCCAATAGATTTCTACCAAAATTAAATTACCGATCCAACTATTCCAAGAGCTAATTAGGTAAGCATCATAGTGTGAATAATCGGCAAACTCTATTAGTAGAAACGTGTACAACCGTAAACTTATAGCAGAAAAAGCTAAGGCAAAACTCCTCAACATCCAATGTTGGTGTTTTATAATGTCTCCAGCTCGAATATTCCTGTATCCTTTCCAGGTAGTCCACCACCAAGCTAATGCTAAAAGGGCAAAGCAAATTTGGATGTTCAAGCTATGCATAGCATACAAAGCCATAATAAAACCACAAGGGGCAGAGATAATCAATGTCAAAAGTACATAGATACGCCCTATCCAGCGATGTAAATTCATCCAACGATTTCGAATGAATTTGAACATAGAAAATAGGCCTAAGATTAGGATAAAGCTACTTGTCAGCAGATGACCATATAAGGCAGGTAGGTATATATAGAAATACTTTTCTTTCCCAAATAGGAATTGGTGAGGTTGACTCAGATCAAAAAAATCGAGCCGTGAATGTAAAATCATAGCAGCCATTAGAATAGTGAAACTACTAAAAATGGCTACTATGATATAAATAAGAATTTGCTTAAACCGTTGCAAAGTGGATGTGTTTTCTCTGAAGTTGTTTAAAAATGAATTGTCAAAGCCTATTTTGAACTCCATTCATAAACAACTTCTCTATTAGAATAGCATAATTAACCAGCCATAAACTCTTTTTCCAATTTTTCTTGAAGCATAGCAGCTTCATTGCCTTTAAGCTTTTCTCTTGCATCTTTCAAAAACTGAATATTGTGTTTGTCAATATCCGTAAAATCGCTGTTTACATCATCTTTTGTTGGTTGGTACCAATCATACCCTTCAAAGATTTTTTGCCACTTTTCTTTCTTAAACTTATAGCCATAGCTTGCATAAATCTCGTTGATCATATAAGAAATACCTTCTTCACACAAATATTGATGTGTTCTGTAGTACTGATATTGATCGCTTACTCCTTCTTTGTCAGCGGGGAGTGTGAACTCTTGTTTGATATAGGATTCATCGATCTTTGTAAATTCTGTGCAATCAAAAACTCGGTTGGATTCCAGTTTGTTGAATTGGCCATCGGCATTTACCCCAAAATAGGTGTAAAGAGGACCTCCTTTCAAGATTTTAGAGAATCCATCAGAGCCATCTGCATAGTATGTATCAGAGTAGCCTACTTCCAACATACCATTGTTTAAAAAACGAATGCCTTCTTCAGATACACCTACTGTTTCTCCTAAACGTGCGATCTCTTTCCCTGTTTTATCTTTGATGATTACATTATAAATCTCAACTTCGTCTTGATCATCTCGAACCTCTACCACCTCTGTCATTTTAGATAAAAAAGCACCAAAACCAGACTCTGGGGTATATCCCTTCATTTGATCTTTAGCCAATTCAACATCTACTGATGCTTCACTCAAATCCAAACCTTTCAATTTGGGGTTGACAGGATTGTGTTTGGGAGTCTGTTCTGTTGTTTGTTGTGTTGTGTCATTTGGCTCATTAGGAGTTTTTTGGGGTTGCCCAGTATTCTCATTACAAGACATTAAGCCTGTTGCTAGGGCTAATGAATAAAATACATTTTTCATAATAAAAATTTAGGTTAGCAAAATTTATTCTCTTATGTAAAGGCACTATGTGAGTTTACTTGGTTAGCTTTTAGCAGCTAGCACTATATTTTATCGAAAACTCAGCCTATTAGTGCCTTTTAAGGCAATCCAACTCACCTTTCAAGGTGAGTTGAGGATATAGGTTAAGTATCCAACCAAGTAAACTCACATAGTGCCTATGTAAAGTATATCTTTTTTCTAAAAGAAGTGGTTTGAAAAACAAACTATTAACAAAGTTTATACATGAAGAATAAACTATTTTGATTCAATTCATCAAAAAAAATTGAGTATGGTTATAAAGCTATTCTATAATATCAGAAATGATTATAATCAATGTTTAAGTTGTTCAAAATCATTGGTAGTCAGTTTTTGTGCACCTATCTTTAGCTTTTATGATTAAAGCTTCAACTTCATGAAATTAATGTATCTACTTACAATTCCTTTATTTATAGTATCCTCTATTGTTAGTGGTTGGGAAGCTGTACCTATAACTGTTTCTAAAACAGAAGTAACCTCTTCTACAAAAGAAGCTCCCCCAGTAGAACGCAAAAAGGCTAAGAAGAAAAAGCGTAAACGCAAACACAAGCATAGAAAACGCCCTCAAAATGAAAATGTATTAAGACCTTGGGTAGGGGCTCTGCTTTTGAGCTTGTCTCCAATTCCTGCAGGTGCTGCAATTGCTTTCTTTATGACAGCTCCAATTATTTATCTGTCAACTTTTTTGGTTTCCAGGTCTTTGGATTTTTTTTGGGTTGGCCGCCTCATGTTTTGCTTTAGCATTAATTATTGTGAGCATTGTTATGTTTGCTAATGGGGTAGCTAAAACAAAGGAGGAGAGAGCTGCCGATAGAGAAAAAAGAAAAGAACGTAGGGAAAAAAGAAAAGAGAAGCTAGAAGAAGATGAACGAAATACAAATCGCTACTCCATGAGCAAAAAGCGAAAAAAAGGATGGTTTTTAGTCGTCATAGGAGTAATTTCTGGTATAGCTATGCTTGTGTCATTAATTGTAGCATTGATTGGTGCGTCAATAGCTTGGCCCGTAATGGGGCTATTTGCAGCTATTGCAATAGGATTTATGGTTGTAGGAGCAGTAAACATTATACAGTCCAAGAAGATGTGGTCTAGGGTACATGATGCTAAACCTAGTTCAAAATAAGTTTAATTTTTATGACCTTAAAAACATAAATCATGAAAAAACTACTAAGCTTGCTACTATTTCTATTGATAATGGTAAGTCCGCAAATAGAGGCACAAGATATTGCAGTAAGTAACAAGAAAGATCCTGTGTTTAAAAATGGATTTTTTATAGATGGTGGGCTGTGTTATGCATATTACGTCTACATTCAATACCACTACAATTCCTTAACTCCAGAGCCTTTGTTTTTAGGCCATGATGGAGAATGGATAAGTACTTTGGGGGTGCGATTTAAATTAGGGTATAAGTGGAACTTTGGGGGAAATGAAAAATATCGAGCGGGCTTTCAGATACTAGGCCCCAATTATACTGTTGCTTTAAATTATCAATGGCCACAGGCAATGGCAGATTTAAGTCCGCTCAATCTTGGATTTACCAATACCATAAAGTTGAAAAAGGATAGATGCCTAGAGGTTAATTTAAATATTGGTCCTGCCATTATTGTATATGATCTTATTGGAGCGGGAATCTCAGCAGGTGTTGTATTCAATCCAGTTGTAAAATATCGAATAGGAAAATTAACGATAGGTTTAGATCTTTCTTATAGATCGGTTAAAATGGGAACTTGGTCTTCCCCTTATACTCACCAGATTCAGAAAGATTGGCTACACTATTTTACAGCAGGAGTTACTATTGGAGGGAAGTTTTAGTTTTTCAGACATCTACATGAATGTTTAAATGTTTTAAGTAGACGCCATTTTCTAATTGGCCCAAAGACAATAACTTTACTACTATCAAACTGATAAAGTGTTGTTGTCCAAAAATAAGGCTCCCATGTTAAGTAAGAGTCCTGAGAGATGATCTTAGGCAGAATATTAAACCCATAGCTGTTGCTCCCATTTTTTTCATTCCAACCAGTAGTTGATTTTAATGCTGTACCTGCTTTTTGTAAACCTCCGACGAAATCAATTAATATATTCCATTCTGCTTCAGAGGGAATATGCCAACCATCAGGGCAGAGACCTTGTACACCACTAGGTACAGATGAACTAGAATATGCTCCATCTCCATCTAACAAGGTTTCCCAATCATATTCTCTACCATAGTTTTCGCAATGATTTTCAGGGTTGAAATAGGAGTTAGGAGCATTGTAGCGGAGGTTTTCGGCAAACCAAATTTGTGAGCCGATTTCAACAGTTTTGTATGTATTCCCATCTCGACTATCTACTATAGCACCTAAGTTAGGGTAGTCATTCTCGCAATTGATAACTACTTTTTTAAATGATTTGGTACAACTGGCAAAAAGCACTAGGCTAAGAAAAATAAGTCTATACATTATTGGCTATTTAAGCATTAATAATTTATACAAAGCTAGTTGATTAGATCCATAATTGAAAAAGCATTGGTAGTCTCAAGAGGATGATTTTTATCATCACTTAAGCAAGAAAGACATTCAAAACTAAAAAAGAATAACTACTCACCAACCAAAACAAGTCTATAGGTGCATCTATGAGAGCAAATACCCCATTTGTTTATTCAATGCATAGATCAAGCTGTGCTCCCAAAATCATAGAGAATTATGAAAAATCGCATAAGTGCTATCTTAATTATAGTAGGTATTAGTTTTTGGTTGTATTCCAAAATGAGTGCCTCTGTTCCTAATAAATCAGTGATCCGAATAGATAAACCTATTATAAACAAAGATTCTCCAAAATCAGATACCATAAAAACAGGTGGCACAGGAGTAGTCATAGATGTATGTAAAGTGGACAAGGCCAAGAAGCCTTTGGAAGAGGTAAATGCCGAACAAATTATAAAAGGATTGCTCAGTGCGCAACAAGGGGAGTACCAAGTAAGAGAGGAAGGGAATAATACAAAACTAGACCCTATAGTATTGTGCTCATCTATAGATAATGGTCAAAAGTTGGTGCCAACCTATACCCATGCATTGGTGCAGGCTGTATACAGTGCTTATGCAGACCATAGACCTCTGACTCTTTCTCCTGATATGGTTTGGTTGATGATTGCACAAGGCTTTTCGTTGCATGTCAAAGAAAATTCAGAAGAGCTAAGAGACTTGTTTGTAGATCATGCAGGACAGATAAATCTAGATGTAGAAAGAACCTATTATGCTCCTGAGTCTAAGGACTTTTGGCAAGGGATATTCCCAGATTTTTCTAAGGCTATAGGTGAAAATACAAAAGGTAATGTGAAAGAGTTGATTACACCTTCTTTTTCAGGAACATCAATTGTAGAAAAAGCAGCTTTTGAGATTACGCTTATGGATGCTATGAGTGCTTATTTTCAGTATTCTATGACCATATCTTGTGGCATACCAACTATCAAAATAGAAGGAACTACAGCCGATTGGAAAGATATAGAAAATAGATTAGATCAACTAGCTCAGTATGATTTGAAATGGTGGACAGATGAATTAAAACCAATCATTGCGGAGTTTAGAAAAGCAGCAGAAAGGAAGGCTAGTCCTAAGTTTTGGAAGGATATTTTTATTAAAAAAGATGCAGATGTAGTTTGTGGAAGTGTGCCTTACTACAAAGGTTGGATTTTTAAATTTTTCCCATATCTGAAACAAGGAAAGAAAGCAGATGGAACGGCTGCTTATGTCAAAAATGCTATAGTAACCTCAAAAGAGCAAAATGCTGAAAATGCTCCTCGAATAGAATTGTCTGATTTGCCTAGTGGTTTGGCTAAGGCAAAGGTGCTTTTGAACAATAATGGAGCAATGTCCATGCTGTATTTTAATGCAGGTTTTTCGGGAATAGCCCAAGATAGTGAGACAATGGAGTTGCGCCCAGATATTCAGTGGTTTGTAGTCGATACACAAGCCAAACCCACCAAAAAAGAGTTGGCAAAGTACTATGAGTAGGACAATGTAGGAATATTTAGGATAAAAGAGCTTTTCATTTTGGTAATGGAAAGCTCTTTTTCTTAACTTGTTAGGGTCATTGTTTTTAAGAACTTCAATTATACTCTTTGATATGAAAAAAATAACAACTCTATTTGCTCAGCTAATCGTTATCGTGCTCTTTATTACGGCCTGTAATGAATCAACTACAACTAATAATACAACAACAGAAACAGAAAATATAGAAACGGAAAATACTACAAGCTCTTTCTGCGAAGAAGTTAAGGCTAAATGTGTAGAGCAAAATCCATCTTCTTTTTCGATAGAGAAGCAGGATAATTGGGTGAAAGTAGAGGATAGTTTTGGCAAGAAGTATTTGGCTAGTCAAGAAGATTTTAAATCTTATTTTGAGGAAGGAGGTTTTATGGAGGGAGCTGTAGCCGAGGTGTATTATTATGCTTATATGGATGCTCCAAAAGATGTTGCTTGTCGAGCTATTTTTCTAACCTATTTTTCGTTTGAAGGTCCAGAGCAAAAAATGATATTAGTTGATTTTGATGAGACTGGGAATGTATTAAAAACCTTTGTGCTTGGCGCCTCTGGACATGGTGGTGTTTGGGAAAGAGCAGTTTCTGGACGTTTTTTAGAGAACGGGGATTATGAAACAACCGTTGTAGAAAGCTATCCTCCTGCTATGGAAGATAAAACGGTTAGTCTTTATACTCAAAAAGAAGATGGCTCTTTTGAGTTAAGCCATAAAGAGTTTAGTCCCAAGTATAATGGAGACTTTGAGGAGCTTAGCAAAATGGATTTATTTGTAGAGGTAGAAGACGAAGGAGCGGAGAATGGAGTGGTTGAAGGTGTGTTTTTTGGAGCTATAACCAATGATGTTTCTGGTAATACTGGAGTGTTTATTTTGACAGATTTAGAAACTAGATCGGCAAGATATATTGAATCTCAAGGAGATGTGTTAGACGCTACTCTAAATAATTCTGAAAACATAGGAAGGTCTGTTCGCTTCAAATACAATATACTTCCAAAAGAAAAAAGAGTTGTAGCATTTGAATCTGAAGGAAGAGAAGGTAATGCTATATCTAAAGGGCAATTTGGTGTCATTCCTAAAAAAGAATGGACTGCTACACTTGAAAAAGTAAGAGTAGAAAATAAAACGTGGGAAAGCAATGGCTTGCCAGCTAGCTTTTTTGTAGAGAAAAATGGTTCTACAGAAACAAAAGGTTATTTACCAGATTATTTAAATGGTAAAGAGGTGACCCTTTATTATGCAGATTATGGGCAATGTATTATTACTAATATAGAGTTTTTAGATTAGTCCTCGTTGCCCCAATAAAACTCACACCAAGGCATTTTTTTCTCTAATTGTTTTTGTTTTGTTTTAGTAATCTTATTACCTGAGACATTACAATGTCTTAGTTTTTTGAGCTGAGTTAGGCCCTTAGGTAGTGTTTTTAAGGTATTGTATTTTATGCTTAGGTACTCCAAATTTTGGAGTTGACCGATATTCTTAGGGAGTTTTTCCAATTGATTATTTTCTAAGTATAATGCTTCTAAGTTTACTAGTTTAGTAATGCTTTCAGGAAGTTCTTTGAGTTGGTTATGACTTAAAATAAGATCTGTAAGTTGTGTCCAATATCCAATCCAATTAGGAAGCTTTTTAAGCTCTTTTCTTTTTAATTTGAGTTCTTTGATTTTTGTTAGATTTCCAACACTTTTAGGCATGGAGTCTATTTTATTCCAATCTAAATTTAATGTTGTTAGGTTTTTTAACGCCCCAATTGCTTCAGGTAGATGAGTTATAGGATTGGCTCTTAAGTCTAGCGAAGAAAGTTTTTGGAGTTGTCCAATACTTTCGGGTAAGGTTTGTAATTTGTTCCCATATAAATTTAGAAAAACTAATTGCTGGAGATTTTTAATACCTTCAGGAAGTGTGCTTAACTGGTTTTGATCTAAGTATAAACTTCTCAGTTTTTGCAAGTTTTTAATAGACTCAGGGAGTTTTTGAAGTTGGTTGCCATCTAAACTGAGGGTAACAAGATTTTGTAGTTTTCCGATGCTTTTAGGAAGTTCTTTTAGTTGATTATCGCTCAAACCTAAGTAATGGAGTTTTGATAGTTTTTCTATATCTGTGGGTAATTTTTCTAGCTGGTTATCTCTTAGAATTAGTTGTTGTAGGTTATTTAACTGTGTTAAAGATGTAGGTAGTTCTCGTATACTATTTTCATACAAGTCTAAATACTGAAGCTGCTTTAACTCTCCAAAAGATTGAGGAAGGCTTCCTAATGCATTTTGAGAAAGATCTAAGTAGGAAAGATTTTGGAGCTGTCCAAAAGATTCAGGAAGTTGTTGTATTCCATTATACTTTAAATTAAGGAAATTAAGTTTTTTTAGGTTGCCTATAGATTCAGGAAGTTGAGTAAGCTCATTTTCTTGTAAATCTAGGCTTATGAGCTTCGATAACTGACCTATACTTACAGGAATATATTCTATACTATTGGCCCCTGCATTTAGCTCGGTGAGTTCCTTTAGATTCCCAATGTCCTCAGGCAATTCTGTTAGTTCATTACTATAGATTATTAGGTTTTTCAGTTTTGTAAATGTTGATATAGATTCAGGTAACATTTTTAATGGGTTAGAATCTAATCCTAGATATTTGAGCTGCTTTAAATTTTGAAAAGAATTGGGTAACTGTTCTATCTCATTACCTGATATATCTAAAAAAGTTAAGCTATCCAAATTCCCCAAGTTTTGAGGTAATGAATCCAACTCATTCATCATTAGGTTTAGATATTTGAGCTGCTTGAGTTGTGTTAAGGAATTGGGTAAGGTTTGTAAGCCATTGTCACTAATATTTAATAGAAACAAATTGGATAATTTATCTATAGAATCAGGGAGCGTGAGTTTAGGAGAAAAGAAGGATAGGTCTAAAATATGCAATTGATTGTTCTCTAAAATATTGCTAGGAAAACTGTCTAAAAATTGGGTAGAAAGAATTAAAGCAGAAATATTGCTGCTAAGATCTTCTAGATTTTTTGCAATAGGATATTCTTGTCCACTTACATCTAAGAAGGAAGAATAGCTACTTGATTCCCCTCTTTTGACAGTAGCTAAGCCTGTTATATTGTCAAAAGGAATAGCTTCTGCATATTTATAGTCAATTAATACATCTCCTTCTTTGTTGATAAAACCATATTTGTTGTTTTTGAATGCTAGAGCATATTTATCATCATAAAAGTAAAAGGCATCTATTATTTTTTGATTTTTATCTAGTGCTATTTGTGTTAGTGTATTGGCTTTTTCTACGTTTTCTTTTTCTAGCTCAACTTTTTCTAATGCTGTTTGTGTTTTAGCTTTTTCTTGTTGGACCTGCTCCAATACTTTTGCAATATTTTTTTCAGAATTTTCTGCTTTTTTGCGTTGATTATCAATTTTAGAAAATAAGGACACTAATTTTTGTTCTACAGTGGTGTAGTATTTTTT
>JAAEPD010000047.1 GCA_024222455.1 Aureispira sp. | reverse complement strand
TATAGAGATTCTGCAAGAGGTTATGAGGTCTTGTTGGATGATGTAAAGGGGATTACTCCTTTGATGCAAGGTTATGTGCAAGGTAGCTATCGCCCCAATTCTAAATTAACCTTAAATCTAGGTTTGGCCGGTTCTTTCTTGGCCTTGAACAACTCTTATTCTATAGAACCTCGTTTTTCGGCTAAATATGCCTTTTCTGATAAGACTTCTATCACAGCTGCTTATGGTTTACATGCTAAGATGTTGCCTATAGGCGTTTATTTATTAGAGATTAATGGAACTCAGCCTAATAAGGATTTGCCAATGGCTAAATCGCACCATGCTGTATTGGGTTTTGAACAGATAGTAGGAAAGAGCTTGAGATTGGGTGCAGAGGTCTATTATCAGCATTTATTTGATTTGCCTGTTAGTACTGATGCAACCAGTAATTATTGGTTTTTTAATGAGCGCTTTGGATATGGTGATCGTGCTATGAATTCTAAAGGTTTCGGCCGCAATTTTGGACTTGATCTGACGGTAGAAAAAGCCTTTAATAAAGGCTGGTTCTTGTTGTGTGCAGGTTCTGTATATAGTTCTAATTATAAGACATTGACTAATGAATGGCGTAAGACTAGAATGGATGGTTTGTATAGCTTGAGCCTGATGGGAGCAAAAGAGTTTACCTTCAAGAAAGGTGGTATTTTGCAATTAGGCCTTAAATTCTTCTTGAATGGGAGTAACCGTTATACTCCTATTGATGAAGCAGCTTCTGAGTTGGCAGGAGGTTTAGTGTTAGATGAGAATAGAGCTTTTGAGAATAGCTATGCAGCAGATGCTTATGGTGTGTATTATAGAATAGATACTAGAATAGCTTATATCAAGAGTCACAAAAAATGGTCTTATACTATAGCTTTAGATTTACAAAATGTGACAGATGCTAAGAACATAAAGTCTTATCTTTATGATATTAAGCAAAATGAACTTGTACCTCGCTACCATAGTGGTATATTACCTGCTGTGAGTTTTAGAGTAGATTTCTAGAGTATATATAGTATGAATTTAAAAGAAAAAGCCATCTGAATATTTATCCAGATGGCTTTTTCTTTTAGGGAGTGATGTTTAGTATCTATTACGATTACTATATCCACCGCCACCACCACGATTGTTACCATATCCACCACCGCCACGGTTATTATTACGTCTATCTTCAGCTTGTTTTACAACAATATTTCTACCATCTAAGAGTGCGCCATCAAGGTTGTTAATAGCTTCTCTTGCTTCGTCTTCATCAGGCATTTCAACAAAGCCAAAACCTTTAGAACGGCCAGTTTCACGATCCATGATGATTTTAACAGAGTCAACTTGACCAAATCCTTCAAAAGCAGATTGTAGTGTATCTTCATAGGTACTATAATCAAGTTTAGCAACAAAAATATTCATATCAAAAAAAATTAAAAAGTGATAAAAAATTATAGGAATTCATCTAAGCTATATACATTCTGCAAAAGACAGTTTGGAATATCGTAGCTATATAAAGCTAGTGAAATTAATGCTGATATAGAAAAAAGCCATTCGAGTAGATCTACTCAAATGGCTTTTTTCTATAGTGATATCTTGATCTAGCCACGGTATCCACCGCCGCCACGATATCCACCACCGCCACGACGATCGTTATTTCTTGGTTCTGCTTTTTTTACAACAATAGTTCGGCCATCTACTTCCGATTCATTAAGGTCATTAATTGCATTCCAAGCATGATCTTCATCAGGCATTTCAACAAAGCCAAAACCTTTAGAACGGCCAGTTTCTCGGTCCATAATGACTTTAGCAGAATCTACTGTACCATATTCTTCAAAAACTTCTCTTAAGCCCTCACTAGATGTGTCATAGTTAAGCTTAGCAACAAAAATATTCATCTCAAAAAAAAATTAAAAAGTGATAAAAATTATAGGAATTAATCTAAGCTATACACATTCTGCAAAAGACAGTTTGGAATATCGTAGATATATAAAGTTACTGAAATTAATATTTATATACAAAAAGGTGAGGAGATAAAAAACATATTAAGTTTATGTAAAAAAAAGAAAACACACTCTATAGCTATAGAGTGTGTTTATTCTAAACATTATTATATATAATAAGTGATTAGTTTCTTCTGTGTCTAGTAACGACGTTTGTTACGTCTATCTTCAGCTTCTTTTACAACGATAGTTCTACCGTCTAGCTCTGTATTGTCAAGGTTAGAGATAGCAGCTCTTGCTTCATCATCATCAGGCATTTCAACAAAGCCAAAACCTTTAGAACGACCAGTGTCACGGTCCATGATGATCTTAGCAGAGTCAACTTTACCAAATTCTTCAAAAGCTCTTCTTAACTCATCTTCGTACGTATCGTAATTAAGCTTAGCAACAAAAATATTCATTTCAAAAAAATTAAAATAAGTGATAAAAAATTAAAATATCCAAAATTATAACTCTCTATAAAATTAGATACCACGAAGATACAGAAATAAATAGGGATATACAAAAAAGGTATAGATATAAATAGGGATTAGGAGCTTATGGATGAAAATATTGAGAGTAGAAAACAAAAAAATAAGCACATTCTATAGTTATAGAGTGTGCTTATCCTAAACATTATTATATATAATAAGTGATTAGTTTCTTCTGTGTCTAGTAACGACGTTTGTTACGTCTATCTTCAGCTTCTTTTACAACGATAGTTCTAC
>JAAEPD010000046.1 GCA_024222455.1 Aureispira sp. | reverse complement strand
GATGCTCTCATTTATAAACTAACTAAAAAGAGTAACTAAAATATACAATCTTAGAGTCTAGAATCTGTCATTTTTCCATGAATGGGAGCTTGCTTGGCTGTTTGAGCAATCTGTTTAAAACTAGGGAGCCACCTGAATTTTTCTTTAACTGCTTCAAGACAGTTGTCCTGGAAAAATGCCACATACTTCCTTTGGACAGTATTTAGTTTATGAAACTTTTTGTACTAAGCGTAAGGCTTGAGCCAAGTTTCTTATAAAATAAAAAGCGTGTTGGGCTTTGGTTTTATGATGTTTTTTGATGTTGAGGAGATTGTGGAAGGGAAGGAGTGAAGCATAATCTATTAGCTAACTAAATGCACACAATGACAAGAAATTAATTTTACCCAATATTATATTTCTGTGCAGTCCAGTCAAATCAATCATTGTGGCAGAAAACACACAGAGAACAGGGGCATACCTGCTGGCAGGGGGCCAGAGGGGCCCGGGCCTCCCCAATAATTGCCAAATTCTATTGTTCTTATG
>JAAEPD010000045.1 GCA_024222455.1 Aureispira sp. | reverse complement strand
TAAAAGATAAAGTCACCCTCATCTAAAACAGATACCTCAGTACCTGATTTTATTATCACTCCTTTTTTGTATCTTAGCTGGTTGGCATCTTCTGAACTTAGAAGAAGACCTGAAGAAGTTTTTATTTCTTCTTCGATAGTTTTAATTATTATGTTCTTCCCTATTGGTTTCATTTAAATAACTTTTTAAAATACTTTTTAAGTGTAAGTGTTTTTTTTCTTTTGTGTCCTTTTGCCTGACGATAAGCATTTACAAAATATCTTTTAATTAATTTTTCTATCCTCATAGTACGAGCAATATATTTCTGTAATGTATGTAACCTCACAGATTCCATCGACGCAAACTATATCTTCTTTTTGATATTGTTCTACTTTGTATGTTATACATCTATCGTCTTCTTTCTGACATGAAGCTGCTGATAAAAAAAGCAGTATCAAGAAAAACAATATAACGTATTCAAATATTTTTTTCATCTATTTTGTTTCATAAGATCTTGCCATTGTCACAATCGCATTAGTAGACAGTATGGTCACTGCCACACTCACTGCGTTTTGAAGCGCTTGCTTAGTTACCTTCATAGGGTCTATTATCCCCATCTCAATCAAGTCGCCCTCTTTCCCTGTCTTCACATCGAGACCTATGTTTTTCTCATTATATACTCTGGCATTTTTAATGCCTGCGTTTTCTTGAATTTGGTTTAGCGGTTCTTGAAGTGCTTCCCCCAAAATCGCCTTGGCGATTTTTTTGGTAGAATTTTTCCTCATTAACTTCAATCCTTCTTGGTACAATGCCAGTCCTGCCCCAGGGAGTATGCCTTCCTCGAGGGCACTACGGACTGCGCACACTGCGTCATCAACTCTATCGAACAGTTCCTTTTGCTCTAGGTCGGTGTTCCCGCCTACATAGATGACTCCGACTCCTCCGGTCAGGGATGCTATACGAGAGAGGATAAACTCCTTGTCCACTTTCTTCACTGTTATGGAATGAGCGTCCCAGAGTTGTGCTACCCTCTCCTCGATTAGCTTCTCGTTCACATGAGAATCGTCTTTTAATATAATACTAGAGTCCCTGCCTACGATTATCTTCTTTGCTCGACCCAGGTCTTCAAAGTTCATAATGCTCATATCATCTCCAGTCTTCTCTGAAAAATAAGTAGCCCCTACTGACAGAGCTATGTCTTGCATCAGTTCATGTTGCTTATAGCCAAAGGAGGGTGGAATTATGGCACAAAGCTTCAAGCTGTTCTTCATCACATTCGCCGCTAGGGTGTTTATGACTTGTTGTGAACAAGGCGCTACTATTAATAATTTTTTTCCTTCATTGATAATTGGTTTTAATATATTCTCAATGACAAGTATGTTGTTTATCTCTGCATCAGATATAAGTACGTGTACATCCTCCATGATACACTCATCCTTTTTTTGATTGTTGATAAACAGAGGCGATGAGTACCCCCTGTCTATCTTCAATCCATTTGTGGTTTCAAACCCGGTCTCAGACCCTTGAGCTTTTTCCACTGTTACTATCCCGTTCTTCCCTATAGATGTGTATGTGTCTGCTATTATCTTCCCTACATTGGTATCGTTGTTTGCAGATATGGTTGCTACATCTAGTAATTTTTTATCGGACACTTTGCGTGAACGCTTCTTAAGATTGTTTACTACATCCTCAGTTAAAGAAACCATATCACGTAGCACCTGGGTTTTATTGTCCGCATCTTCAAGCTCCTCTATACCCGTGCGAACTAAAGCTTCTGTTAGAACAATAGCCGTGGTCGTTCCATCTCCTGCATTGGCTGCTGTACGAGAGGCTGCCTCTCTCATCATTTGTACCGCTAGGTTCTCTACTGGGTCTAATAGTTGTATGGACTTGGCTACAGTCACCCCATCCTTAGTTACAGTTATCCCATGCGTATGACTAGCTGACTCTATCAGTACAGTATTACCCATAGGCCCAAGCGTAGACTTTACAGCCTTAGACATTTTTGTTATTCCCTTGATTAGTTTAGACCTAGCCTCTTTAGCAAAGTGCAAGTCTTTCGGTGAGTACCCTCCAGTAGTTTCCATTTGATTCGATTTAATTAATTCAAATATATAAAAAACTTTCTAAACCTACATTACCCGATATGACAAAAATTTTGTATTTCTTACTGCTCTATATAAAAATATATTTTTTTTATTTTTTTTTATTTATAATACTCTTTATTTTTTGTCATTTTGTCATAAAGAGTAAAAATAGTAGTATAAAGTAGTAGTAATCAGAAAGTTAGAGCTATGACAAAAATTATTTTTTTTGTCATGGGTTTGTCATAAGATTTAAAGTTTGTCATTAAACAGAAAAAGCTACCCTGAGAAGGTAGCTCTTCTTATAAACACTAAAAACTAACTAACAAATATGAATCAATCAATTCATAAATCTTT
>JAAEPD010000044.1 GCA_024222455.1 Aureispira sp. | reverse complement strand
TTGAACATTCATAAAGATTGGTTTGACTGTTTTTAGATTTTTTCTACAAATCAAATTTACAAAACTTTACAAATCAATCTTTTATTCCTTGTTCTAATCCTTAGTTCACGTTTTTTTAATGAGGGGTTAGCATTGGTAATTAGTGAGAAAAGGATTAATACTAAAGTGATTTTTAATTTCATGCTAACATGCTTTTGTTATTGAATAGAACAAAAGTAGAGCAAAGAAATCTTGGAAACTTTAACCCAAGTTAAAAACTACTATTAGATTTTTACACGTTTGCGAATTCTGCTTAAAGAAGGGCCTTTTATACCCAAATAAGAGGCTATATGATATAAAGGAATTTGATTAAATAGATTTGGATATATTTTAACGAAGTCGATATAGCGCTGTTCAGGTGTTTGGAAAAGGAAGCTTTCTGTACGGAGTTGGGATATATTGAAGCATTCTTCCGCAAACAAACGTCCAAACCGTTCCCAATTGTGGTGGTTGCTATATAACTGTTGGAGATTATTAAAAGATATTTTTAGAATCTTAGAATCAGTCAAGGCTTCTACAAAATATTGACAGCTCACTTGATAGGTAAAGCTCTTAAAGGAGACCATGAGTTGCCCTACTCTAAAAAAGAAAACATTGACTTCTTCTCCAGATATTGGATCAATATAGTAAATCCGAAAAACGCCTTCCAATACAAATCCTAAATAGCGACAAACAGCTCCTTGACTATTGAAAAAATCTCCTTTTTGGATAGAACTCTCTGTCCATAATGGCTGAGCAGCCTCTAAATCTTGAGTAGATAGAGGGGCATAGTTTTGTAGGGTTGTTGATAAAAGTTGCCAGTCCGATAACATAACAATTTACTTTTTTATAAAATACTCGATAGCTAATTGGTAGCTTTTTAGGCCTAATCCACTGATACTGCCCACACATTTAGGTGCAATATAAGAGTGATGTCTAAAGCTTTCTCTTGCAAATACATTAGAAATATGCACTTCTATAACAGGTGTGTAAATAGCTGAAATTGCATCTGCTAAGGCAACAGATGTGTGTGTATAAGCACCTGCATTGAGCACGATTCCATCATACTGAAAACCTACTTCGTGCAGTTTATTGAGGAGGTAGCCTTCTACATTACTTTGGTAATAAAAAAGTTCGATGGAAGGATATTGAGACTGTAATTTTATGAAATAGTCCTCAAAAGAACGATTGCCGTATATATCTGGCTCTCGTTTACCTAAAAGGTTGAGATTAGGGCCATTAATTATAATGATTTTCATTGAAAAGGAGTGTTATGTCAAAAAGTAATAATGTAAGTTATTTAAATTAAACTATATAAACTATATAACTAGGAGAAAAAAGAAGAGTCTTATACCCTAAAGATATAAGACTCTTATCTATATTTTTCTATATGAATGGTTACTTCATTTTTATAATTCTTTTCACAACTCTACCTGCTTCAGATCGAATATCTAGGATATAAACACCTAAAGGTAAGTTATCTAAAGGCAGACTTACTGTATTAGAAGTAGTTGTTACTTCTTGGATAGTTTGACCATTAATAGACAAAAGATGTATTTGTTGTAAATCTAAATCAGACTGAATAGTCACTTGATGCTCTGCTGGATTAGGATATACCTTCAAATTCCATTTGTCTTCCATTTTTGATACTGGAGCAGGCTCTGTTCCTGTAATAATAGCTACACCACTAGGGTTTGCAATTAAGTGTTGACTTAAGTTGGTAATAATAGCAGCATTAAAATCAAAATAGATAGAAGCATCATTATTAATATAAGTTCCTAATGGCAAATTAGGTGCTTGTTCTACATGGAATGATATAAAACCATGAGATGCTGGCTCATTTGTATTGCTATCTGGCAACATAATGTTAGAGAATTTCCATTCTAAAACTCGATCACCAGATATACTAAATGTATAATCATGGCTTGATGCTCCCGAAACTACACTCATTATATTCAATTCAGGAGGTAGTACATCTTGGATTGTAACATTAAATGCTGTATCTGTCCCTGTATTTTGGAAACGGATCATGTATTCTAAATCAGTATTAGGTTGGATAGTGTGCATATCCGAAATACCTAGAGGGAAACCTCTTTTGTCGTTAGGGTCAAAACTAGCTACCGTTTCAGCACAATCTATATCTACATTTGGATTTGCATCATCCAAAGGAAACTGATTGATAATACCTGGATTCCAATTTTGTGCAATAGACGCAGAGTCACCACAAAGCTCCACTACTGCATTTGGATGGCTGTTGCCAGGATGCAGAGGATGTTGATCTGCTTCTAAACGCCAAGTTTGCCCATTGGCAGGGAATGTTAATACTAGACTGTCACCTCCACCAATCATAAGACTATCTAGTATATATAAAGAAGTATCTATATAGATTCTAATAGGGCTAAAACAGCTCATATCTCCATTTATAGGATCTCCTGTGTTAGTAATCACAAAGCGAATTGTATCTCCATCACAACTACCTTCTACATTCAAACTAGATTTGTCCCATGCAGTTGTGCAAGGAGAAACTGTAGTATTAGTGGTAGTGGTCGAATCTTGGCTTCTGGCAAAAGAGCAAGAATCTAGTGGTGATATAGTTGCTTCTGTACAGAGTGTAGCTCCTATAGTTGTAGAGCAATTGACCTCTGCTGTAATTACAAAAGAACCACAATCTCCTGGGTTTAGGGTACCTAAATAGAAGTTATACTCATTGCCTGTTACACTTGTCCATGGAAAAGTAGAGGATAGAGGTGTAATGGATGTATCGAGAGTAACAGTGACAGTGACACTATCTGTAGAGGTTGTTGATTCATGGTCATTGCAATAATAAACATAAATTTTGTTTGTTTGGAAACAGGGCCTCAGTATTGGGGTAGCTACATCGACCCACAAATCACTACAAGAGTTATTAACTTCTATTCCAAAGTCTTGATTGATAATACTATCTGAAGGAGTAGTGACAACTACTGATCGTGTAGTTGGATTTGGACAGGTTGGACTCCAAAGAAAAGTATCTATTAGAAGTTCTACAGTATAACTATCTGGTTGTACACAGAATCCATAAAACCCATTGGCATCTGTTGTGGCTAAAAAACCTCCTGGTTGTAGCATTAATAATCTTCCTGAAAGTCCTTGTTCTGACCCATCTTGGTTACAATTACCATTGGCATCTTCATATACATTACCTGTGATTAAAGCATTACCTGAACCTGCTGAGCAGCTGATAGTTCCTGAGCCAGCTGTTTGTGTTAACACTGCATTTTGAGGAGTATTAGAGAAATTAGTGATCAGCAGTACATAAACTTCTCCTGCCACAGCATTAGGTATGCTAATTTGTTCGATTTGTGCTGTGCTAAAACTACAATCAACAATACCTCCAGTACTTCCTCCATTTCCAAATGTTCCACAAGCATTTCGAGCGCTGAGTGGGCTAGAAAAAGGTCCCCAAAGGATAAAGTCTAAATCACTGATGCCTACTAAGTCTAAATCAATAGATCCAGAGTTACTAATAGACATGTAAAACCATGTGGGATTAGGTTGAGTACCTAAACAATCATAGTTGTTGCCAACTGGAGCACTTGGAGTATTGGCAGGAATACTAAATGTGTCATTGATACAGGCTACTTGCATATTGATACAAGTTTGGCTGCTTAAACTTCCTGAACAATGAATATTGGAGCCAACCATTTGGGCATTTTGTGCATAAGCAGAGAATGCAAAAGTTAGAGAGAGGAAAAGTAAAATTAGATGTTTCATAGGAGAGTGTTAATTTACATGAAAAAAAATCTATGTGTATAGAACGTATAAGTCTATGGAAATTAACAAAAAAACAGGAGTTTTTTTATAAAAGAGCTCCTTAATGTGTGCTAAAACGAATAGGAATATAGCCTGTAACTTCCCCTTTTTTCTTGGTAGGTTCAAATTTATATTTTTTAGCGCAATTTTCAGCAACCAATCGTTGTTTTGGGCTAGGTGATATATTGGACATGCCTTTGGGTGATCTATATACAAATGTAGCTTTAGTAATCAGCCCTTCTTCGTTTAGTTGAACACGAACCCAAGCAAGCCCAAATCCCCAGTTCTGAGAGTATTCTATTTTAGGAGTGAAGATGACTTCTCTGTTGTCAATTTTTAATTTCTCACCAAGATCTGGAATGCCTTGTTTTTGAGAGTCTGCTGTTCTATCTACATCTTGAGCAAAAGTAGGTGTTAGAATACAGAAGGTTATTAGTATAAGGAATAATTTATTCATAGGATGTAAGGAATGTAAAGTAAAAAAAAGTCCATGCTTTACATTTAAACATGGACTTTTTGAAAGAGGAAAACTAATTTTATAAACGTTTAGTTTTTCCATCATTATTATCCTCGACTGCATCTGCTGG
>JAAEPD010000043.1 GCA_024222455.1 Aureispira sp. | reverse complement strand
TTAATAATCAAAGAATCACCTATCAAAACTTCAAAACCAAGCAATACATCAATCATGGAGATCATTTAAGTTGGTCACCTCTGGAACCATATCAAGTTTGTATTGAAAACCATGGACAAAAGTACTATTCTATGTACGATAGTAGTGGCCAAAAAACTGCTAAGGTGGTATATTCTCCTAATAACAATAAATGCCCCTACCAAGTCACCATTCTAGATAAAACCCATCCAAACAAAACAAAAGCCTACCATTGCTTGAATGCAGACTCTATCAAAGTGAGCAGTCGATACTACAATTACTATAAAGATGGTGCCTACAAGTCTATTCTGGAAGTAGATAGTAATGGGCAAGAGTCGTTTAGTCCTTCAGCTAATATAAATCCGACTTTTAGGTTTATTCCTGTAACCTTAAATCATTTAGAGGCCTATCCTTTTTTTCAAAAACAATTCAGAGCGGATGATCCAATAGAACCACGTGGTCAAATTAGAAAAAACTGGACCTATTATAGCAGCTATACTTTAGAAGATAAATGGAACAATAACATTCCTATTTCTCGATATTCCAACCTCCGTTTAGCAACTACTTCTACTAGCAAACCAGTCCAATATATTCATACTATTACTGCCCAACTCTACCAAAATAGCTTTAATGGTCAGTTAGAAATAAACCTTAGTAAATATGGGACTATAGAGTCGATAAAAGTCCAAACAACCACAAACAAAGAGTACTTTCAACAGCTTGTTGATCGCTACTACTCACCCCATAAGTCTAGCAAATACAAAATCTACCCCATAGCTAACTATAAAGCTATTAGAAATGGAAAAATCTACACACAGCCTATTAAGCAAGTAGTACTTAATATTAATTCTCCTTCTGCTTATAATTTAAAACTTAATTTAGCTCGATCAGAAGCAAACTGGCAGGGCTGTAATGGAGAAAATCAAGACTGTACAGGAGACTCTCTTAATAACTATATCCAAGCAAAGTTAGATAGTAGTATTTACTGGCCTCAAGATTATGTAGCCTACCTTTCCTTCAGTCTAGATACATTTGGGAAAGTAGATAGCATTCAGTTCATCTCTAAGTACCAAAAAAAGTTAGATCTGCATATCAAAGATATTGTTTCTGCAATGCCTCCTTGGCAAGTTCCCTTAATGCATCAGGAAGTAAAAATAAAGGCTACTTATTTTTTATCTATAAGAAGAGAAAACAAGGCATTTA
>JAAEPD010000042.1 GCA_024222455.1 Aureispira sp. | reverse complement strand
TGTATAGAGGTAGTAGTCTACTCCCAATAAAATATGATGAGAGAGGTAGCTGCCTTCTTAGATGAATTGTAAACCATTTCATATCTTTATATACACTTAAGCTATTTTCTGTTTTATCTACACCTAGAGCTATTTTGGCAACTTTCTTGTACATAATGTCCAATTCTCTAAGCTTAGATTTACTTGCTCGGCCATAAATTGTATCTAGATAATCGAATTGGGGTAACATAAGTGCATTAGCAAACATTTTCCTATATTTTATTGGGAGTAGACTACTACCTCTATACATAGCTCCTATTCGTTTTTGAACCTTTTTCTTAATGTGTTCGATATGAAGATCAAACTTAAGTAAATTGTCTACTATCAATCCTAGGTATTTAACTGATTTACATTCACTTATTTTTATACCATTTCCTAGGTCAATGCAATCAATATACTCTTCATTATCAAATACCAGAAACTGAGTTTTACTTTTATGTTTGTCTATGCTCAATGACAGTTTATTAACATCTAACCATTTCATTATAGTCATCATTTCAATCTTAATATTCAAGTATGTTTTCCTACAAATATCGCTAAAGAATAATGCTCCATCATCAGCAAATAGGTAAGGGATAGCTAAATTACATGCTTTTTCTAAATCATTTATAAATATACTAAACAGCAGAGGACCTAAACTACTTCCTTGTGGAACCCCACATTTAATTACAAGATAATTGCTTACTTTACTTCCTAGTCTAGTGCATTGATACCTGTTTTCTAGGTAATTCTTAAACCACAGAATAACTGTACCATCTACTCCATAGAACTTGAGCTTTTCTATAAGTATTTCATGGTCAACAGTGTCAAAAGCTTTTTTTATATCTAGGAATAAAATGGCAGGGACTTTTGAGCTTGACTTACTATCATATATGTTATCAAATAGATCAAACATAAGATAAGTGGTTGAATTATTTTTCCTAAATCCATACTGGTGCTTTGTTAATAGGTTATTATTTTCAAAGTAATTAGTTAGCTGCTCATTCACAAAATACTCTATACATTTAGCAATTACTGGAAGTATAGATATTGGTCTATAATTATTTGGATCATCATCGTTTCCTCCTTTGAGGATAGGAGTGACTTGAGCGAACTTACACAGCTGTGGAACCACACCAGTTTTTAAACTCAAGTTAACAACATGAGTGATTGATTCAACAATTGTAGGTAATATGTATTTAAATATC
>JAAEPD010000041.1 GCA_024222455.1 Aureispira sp. | reverse complement strand
ATAAAAAATAAAGAAGTATAAAACAAAGGCAATTCCTCCTACTAAAATACCAGTAACGAGTAAAGCTATATTGAGTTTCTTTTTATTCATGGTGCATTTCTTATTGTGTAGTATAATGTGGTGTACTATGCCCTAGATGCAAACTATAGGCATTAATGGTGCTTGGACAGTTTTTTTATATTTGTGATTGGCACGTAGGGGGGCTATCCTAACTTATTTAGAGAATTAAGTCTAAGGCACTTAGGCCTTCATAGCTATATTTTATTTAATAGCTCTAGTCATCTCTCTCTTGCCAATTGGACCTGGCAATCCTTCGACACTAAAACCTAATGACTTCAGGGTTCTTTTGAATACTCCTTTTGCGCAATAAGTCACCAATACACCATCTTTTTTTAGAGCATTATACATTTTATGTAGCATTGGGGGTTCCCAAAGGTGAGGTTGAGCATTAGGAGCAAAAGCATCATAATAAATAATATCGAATTGCCCCTTATAATTCAAGTCTTCAAATTTGGCAATCTTCTTTTGAAAACTAAATTTAGGGCTTAACTGAATCGTTTTATTACTATGACTATGCATAGCTATAAAATCCTGCTCATAGGGTTCAGCTCCTAATAAATCCAAATAATTGAGCTGTTTGACCACCTCCATGTCTATAGGATATGCTTCTACCCCAATATATTCAAGTTCTAGCCCCTCTTTTAGGCTATGAAGATAGGTCATTAACGCATTTAAGCCTGTCCCAAAACCAATACCGAGCACAGCAATCTTATTAGACTGTTGTGCTCGGTATTTTAAACCTGCATCAATAAATACAGTTTGTGTTTCTTGGATAGCTCCATGCGTAGAATGATAGGTTACTCCAAATTCTTTTGAGCGAACAGTGAGTGCACCATCCTCTGTTTTTTCTAGCATAGTTTCTAGTTCCTTATTTTTTGACAATAACAACTACCTTATCTGTAGCCCAAAAGTCTTTTGCATTTTTTATTATTATAGCATCACCTTGTATCTTATAAGAACCTAAATCTCGTGCAGGCAATACATTAATAATTTCACCTTCTCCACTACATGCAATTTCATCACTATCAAAAAAGTTAATTGGTGAGCCATGCTCTTTTACCATACTATGATAATTTTTATTAAGCTTCTTCACACTAAGGTCACTCAATATTTTATTTTTCCTAAGTGATCTACGATCACCACAAACTACATAGGCTTGTGCATCTTGACCAATAAATTCTTTTTTAGCGTTGAGCTCAGAAATCGTTTCCTCGAGTTCCTTATTTGTTTTTTCTAGCTTAGTATTTTGTTCTTTTATGTTAATATATGCAGTTCCTAACTTACTGTTAGTCTCAGATAAATCGTTCTCCATCAGAGCCAATGCACTTTGCATATCGCCAATCATTGTTTTGGCAGTATCCAGCTCTGCATCCAATTGCAAGACACGCTCATCTGCTTGATCTATCATTTTCTGGATTTTCTTATTCTCCACTTTTAATGCTCGTGCTTTATTTTTGAGTCTTTTAGCTTCTTCTTTTGACTTATTATTAGCATCTCTCAATGCAGTTACTTTAACCATAATAGCATCTGCTTGACTCACATCAGAAGCCATTTCGCTTTGAGCAAGTAACCTTTGAATCTTTTGATCCCTATCAGCTATTGTTCTCAAAGAATCTTCTATAGCACTCAACGTAGTCAAAGCATCCTCGTACTCTCCATTTATAAACTTCGCCTCTTCTTCTAGCTCCTCTACATGCTCTTTTAGCAATGCTTGTTTTTGAGATTCCTCTTCAAACTCTTTTTGATAAGTATTGCAAGCTGTTAGTCCACAAAACAAAACAAACGCTAGACTTATATATATATATTTCATACAGTTAGAATAGATTATTTTTAGACAAAACCGAATTATCAGTATTGTTGATTATATAGTTTTATATAGCCCACTATTTTTTAACTAGAACAACAACTTTATCTGTAGCCCAAAAAGTTTTTTGATCCTTAATAATAAGAACCGTCCCTTCTAGTTTATATGATGATGGATCACGCACTGGCAATACACTCATAATTTCTCCATCATCTACATCACAATTAATCTGATTTTCTTGAAAATAATCAACTTGAGAACCATGTGCTTTTACTGCTTTTTGGTATGTTTTAGTTAATTTTTTAGTACTAGACTTACTCAATATACCTTGCTTTCTAAGTGTCTTTTTACCTCCACAAGCTACATAACCTTTAGCTTGTTGGTCTATAAAATCAGTTTTGTTTGTCAGTTCAGCAATAGTAGACTTAAGTTTAGAGTTGGTTGAGGCTAAACGTTCATTCTGGCTCTTTAGATCTTCATACGCATCTGCCAATTCTCCACTTTTTTCAGAGAGCTGTACTTCTAATTGAGACAAAGCATTCTCCATATCTCCTATTATCGAGTTAGCCTCTTCTAGTTGTTCCTCTTTCTCTAAAATTCTAGATTCTGCCTGTGAGATCATTTTTTTCAACTGTTGATTTTCGATCTGATAAGATCGAACTTTACTTTGCATTCTTCTAGCTTCATTCTTAGCTTCTTCATTGGCATCACGCAAGGCTTGGAGTTTAGCTATAATAGCTTGTTTTTGAGAAAGCTTACCAGAAAATTCTTTTTGTTGAGACAAACGTTGAATTTCTTTTTCACGGTTAGATATAGACCTTAGTGTATCCTCGATAGAATTTAGAGTTTCGATTGCATCAGAATACTCACCTCTTACCAACTTATCTTCTTCCTCTAGGGTGTTCAAGCGTTGTTGTAAGGCCATATTCTCACTCATCATTTTGTCATAATCACCTTTGTAGTTCTTACAAGCTCCTAGGCTCAATACCCATATCACAACTACTGCATAGTGTGCAAACTTCATAGCTTTGTTTTATAATTTTATAATTAGATTTCAGGCTCTTTTTAGTCTCTGAATCTATTTAATTTATTGAATGGTTTTTTATTTAATTCTGTTCTAATCTCCAGTATTGATCTGTATTAATAGATTCCAATACTATTTGGTTATTTACTTTATATGCTTTTCCTTCTACTAAATTAAGCAAAACCTTATCAGTAGTATTCTCATCAAAAGAGATGGTAAAATCATCCATTTTGATGCTTCCTGGAATAGATTTTCTAATATTTGATGCATTTATATTAGCTACAAACCGAATATTACCAGTAGTTTCCTCAATTTGCAAAAACTTCAAATAGATAATTTGAATAACTTGATTGCCATAATCAATTTTCCCAGTAAAAGCGTTGGTTGTCAATACTGTCAAACTCTCCTCATCTACAGGAATAGCAGGAATAGAATCTAACTGAGCATTAACCTCCTCCTTATATTTACCAGAAGGATAATCCATCAAGTATTTTTTATAGGCATAAATAGTGTTCTTACTTTTAGCATAAGCCCAAGCCATAGCCTCTTTTTTAGCATCTGCTTCTGCCTTATAGCCACTTTCTGGGTTAGCCAACATAAAAGAATCAATAGCCTCGACAGAACCTTTGCTCACAGCTGCCTGCCAAGCTTTATCTTCCTCATTCTCACAGCTCGTTAACATCAAAAATGCTACTAATCCAATAAAAATAGGTTTGTTAAATTTTAATATATTCATTATTTCTTTTTTATAGCTCGTACATCTATGTATTGTCCTAAATTATAGCCTAACAACCTATTATGATAATAATAGAGCAAATTCATGTCCTGAGTTGTAATATCTCCTTCTTTATCTATTTTCAAAGGTTTTTTGACATGAATAACGCTGCAATTGTGAATACCATCTTTTATTAACTCATCCAATGGAGCATCTCGCACTTCTTCAGACAATTGGATCTCTCCTGCTGCTTCCATTTTGCGCAACTGCTCACGTAATTTTTCTATATTTTGATCAAATGTATTTTTAAGAATTACCTTATCATCTTTAGGCAATCTTAAAAGTCCATACAAATCTAAACTAGGATATTGTTTCTGGAAAATTTTCAAAGCTGTAAATGTAATTAAATGACTGCTCAATACAATATTTTCGACATGATATCGCTTGACTATCTTATCAGCTAATTTTTTGGTATACTGCGAATTTCGTTGAGTATCATATTTCAACTCTCCCCCTGACACAAAGTAATCTTTAGTATTTACAGGTTTTCCAAATTGGTCTAAACTAACCCCTTCCTCATCTACAAAATTGCCTAAAACATCCATTGGTTGGCCAAAATTTACAACAATTTCAGAACTCGCTGAAAAAAACTGCCATAAGAATTTAAAGAAATTCCAAGCTCCACCAAAAGCCTTCTTCTCTACTAAATAAAGCTCTTTGCCTGTATGTTTCAAATATTGGTCAATAAGGCTTTTGGCCTCCAAGACAAAATGATAATTAAGAACTACAGGAACAATGTATACTTTATTATCTTCACCTCTTTGGTAAACAGCATTTTGCGCATCTACAGCTGTCCCCAAAAGCCCCATTTTAAGTTTGGTTTCTAACTGACCAGAACGAGACCTTGTTCCTCCAGGAAAGAATAAACTGTGAACTCCTTTTTCTATCGCCAGTTGAGAAAATGCCTTCAATGTTTCCAAATAAAAGCCATTCTTTTTTCTACGATCAACGCCATAAGCCCCCAATCGAGTAAAATAGTACTCTAGAATACGATTATTGTATAAATTGATACCTGCACCATAAGAAAGGGCTGTCAAGCCTATTCGATCTGCCGCCCAACCTATCAAAATAGAATCTAAATTGCTGAAATGCGTAGGAACCAATACAATAGTACCTTTCTTAATTAAGGAACGTACATGATCTGTAGCACCTACAATTTTTAACTTCTCTTGCAGTTTTCCTCTTTTCCGAAACAGTGTTACTGCATTCAAAATAGTGTTGAATAACATTGGCAATACTTTCCGAGCAAGCTTATAGGTAGGAATCTTGAAACTCCCCACTATCTCCTGAGCATAGCGTTGAACTATACGCTCCAAAAGCTCCTTATTGTGCTCGAAAACCTCACTTTCATCTTGGTCTAAAGAACCTTTGAGTAGTTTTTGTTTTATATCACTCCAAAAATCCATCTCATCAGGAGGATCAACTCTCCATGGATCCTGAATAATTCGGATTCGTTCTAGGTATAAGATTTTGGCCAAAGCTTCACTTAATGAATCTTTTTCCATTGATTTTAACAAACGCTCTGCTGTAAACTCATAAACTTGTTTCACAAAGCCTTCCCTATCTTGACTAAACTTATAGATAGGCCAATCTTGCATATTAGAAATCACATAAGGAAAGGGGTATTCTTTCTTATTTTCTTCCAATTTTTTATCGTTCTTAACTACCTCTTGGCTCATTAAATTACAGTTCTTTGGCTAGCATCTATCAAGGATTTCAATCTTTTTGTTGAACCCAAAATAGACTTTGAATAATACAAATCTAACAAAATCAATACAGCTGTTCTATATCTTCTCGGATTTATTTAACATAAAACACATAGACTCCTCTTAATCAACAAAATAAGAAGCAATTATTATTAATACTCTCACGAAACTAAAAAGTCACCTCAATCAATAAGACCAAGGTGACTTTTTTAAGTCATTAATTATGAACTTCATTGTCTAACTAAAAGCTCAAAAATTATCTTAATATAATCTTGCTAGAGTATTTTTCTTTGGTCGTCAATACTTGTATAAAATACACACCTTTGGGATATGCACTCAAATTTAGGGTAGACTGCTTCTCAGTGGTTTGGAATTGCTCCAATCGTTGACCATTAATGTTTAGAATTTGAATGATTGCATTTGTTTCCTTGCAGTTGACATTCAATAGTCCTGTTGTTGGATTAGGATAAACATCAATCCCACTGACAGTTTCTGTATAGACTACAGAAATTTGGGTGTAATTCACAATATTAGAAGTATCTGAAGTACAATTACCTTCTGATAAAAGAACCGTATAATTCCCATCTTGTGAGACAACCAACATAGAATCTGTGGCTCCTGTTATAGCTTGACCATCCAAATACCATTGATTGCTGGTAGGACTACTAGAAAGTAAAGTATCTCCTTGTTGTGTGACAGTTGGGTTCATTTCTAGTTCTGTAAAACTAATGCTGACCATATCAAAACTAAACTGCTGTCGTGCTGTATCTGGCCAGTTAGGGTGTGCTAAATAAGAAGTGTCTGGCACTATAAACTCATGAGCTATTACACATTTATAATCCCCTGTATCTGCTACTGTAGCACCTGTTACTACATATATAGAATCTGTTGCACCTACTATCAAAGTGTCATTTTTATACCATTGATAACTAAAAGCAGAATCTGTTGCCGAAACTTGCATACTAAAACTATCTGATAGACATAAATTGGGGCTTTGCATACTTGGTGTGTCAATCATTGGGTAAACAAATCGCCCATTGACTGGCAAATGATCACTAGGATCAAAAATATCCCAAAGGTCACCATCTATAGCTCTCAATATCCAAACTTTAGTCCATCCTTCTAGCGGAACTAAATGCTCACGAATAGACCAAACATGATCTATAATATTGAGTGTATCTCTGTCTACTGCTGTAGAAGCAAACCAGCCTCTATGTTCTGTAATAATGGGGTTTAGAGAATCTAAGAGGTCTTGATATTGAATACTTGAAGCATCTGTATTCATATCACCTCCCAATATAACAGCTTCATCTGCGGGAATCTGCTGCTTAGCTATAAAATCTCTTTGTTCTCCAAATTGCTCCTTCTTAGCTGCTAAATCATTAGCATTGCCACCAGCTTCCATATGTGTACCAAAAACATGGTATTTTTTACCCATCTTATTGATGCGAGCATACATTACCCCTTTGGCAGCTAAACAGTCTCCTGCATTATTATCGCAACTCTTATAATCATATTCATCTTCAAATTCTATAGGCCAACGGCTATAAATCTGAACACCTCCATTCCAAATAGGGAATTGGTTATTGTTGACAATATCTGTTTTATACACAAAACCTTGGGCAGCCATAGCTGGCACCAAATTGTTATTACGAGGACCATCATCAAAAGCTTCTTGCACAATTACAACATCTTGCCAAGGTGAAATATACTTAGGAATTTCGCCCGCTCGTTCTGCAGCTTGCCCCATTCCAGAAACCCCAAAAGGTAAAAATTGAACATTGTAAGACAAGACATTAATAATATTGGGATTATAATAATCGGTAGAATCTATAGTATAATTTGGTCGGGTATCATGTACAGCAAATACAATATTACGTGTCCAAACAAGATCATTCCCATCTGGCTTATATTTTACACGTACAGGTACTCCATTGAACGTAAGACTTTCTTCATGTGAACCACCATCATCATACCACGGATGATCAAACCCTGGGCCTGCCAAAGAATAATCCATTTCGCTACCCACAAACTCTCCTTTCAAACGCATCTGCAGTTGCAATGTATCTGGCCCTGAAGCTACAAATACATTAAAATAGAAAGTCTCATTATTGTGTACTCCAGAGTTTCGGTTTGTTTCCATTATCTCCTTTTTCATCTCCCAAACGCTCATTTCTATCGCTTTTTCAGTCCACTCCCCCGATGACATGGTGTGTGTTCCTGTTTGCTCTGTCCATATTTCAAACTCCAGTTCTGTATTATTTTGCAAATATATAGATGAAGATTGAGCGTTGGCAACAACTATGCTTGCCATGAAAAAGATGCAATGTAAAGTAGTTTTCATAAGTCGATAGTATTACTAAATAACTTTTAAATAAATAAAAAATTGACTAAAAAATAATGAATTCCCATGAAAAGAACTCAATATCTTTGTATTTATTCTAAGAAGAGATTTAAAAACAAAAAGTTAAAATAAAAAAAGTGGTTTGTAATGTTTAGCTTAAAAGTGACGAAACTTTTAGAAAAAGCAAACAACTACAAACCATGAACAAGTTAGTGATAAATGAATATTT
>JAAEPD010000040.1 GCA_024222455.1 Aureispira sp. | reverse complement strand
ATATACTAAACCCTCGATGTTTGCACAGTCCTAGTAATTTTTCTATAATCTAACCTCTTGGCTAAATACCATATTTACTAGCTTACAGAAAATTCGGGATGACTTATGTGTTTGTTTATGGGGTTTTGTCCGATTTGATATGCTTTATGTCCTTTTTCGATGGTTGAGCTTATTTACCTTTGTTGCTACCTAGAACACTATAAGTATTTCAATGCTTTTAGTGTTCGAAATTATTCCAAACTAATAAACCAATAGTCTATGAAATTTAATAATGAATGGACTATTAAAAACACAAAGTATATGAAAAATTGTAGACCCCCTATTACTGTATTTATTATGCTGTTATTTTTATTCAATAGCAATTATACAACTGCTCAAAATGCAATCAGTTCAGATGACCTTCAAGAGCAAATTTCGCCACCCCAAAATCCTCAACCCAACCTTGCACAAAAACACAATCCCTCTACCAATAACCTAAACAGGTCTTGTACTACACCTAGTGCCCCAGCTGCTTCAGGAGATGAACTTTGTGGTAGTGCTGGCACCGCTACCTTGTCTGCTACAGCATCAGCAGGAGGAACACTCAAATGGTACAATGTAGCCTCTGGAGGAACAGAACTAGGAACAGGGGCTACCTATAGTCCTGTAGTGGTAGGGACAAGCAACTTTTATGTAGAAGAGGAAGTGACTTCAGGAGGTAGTGGAGGAGGAGGTCCTACTACTCTCACAACCCCTTTGAATACCAATAATGGACAACGAGGTTGTATGTTCGATATTACGGCAACCAATACTATTACTGTTACACAATTTTCCTCTTGTCTATATACAGGAACTACTGCTAACTATGAGATTTATTATAAAACAGGTAGTCATGTGGGCTCTGAGAACAATTCTGCAGCTTGGACATTGCTTGGAAATGCTACTGGTGTTACAGGAGGAGCTACTAATGTACCCGTTTTGATACCAATTACCTTTTCAGTGACTATTCCTGCAGGACAAACCTATGCTTTTTATGTAACTAATGATTTTGGAGGTGGTACTTCTTATACCGATGGTACTGCTGTCGGAACTTTGTTGGCCAGTAATACTGATTTGACACTTTATGAAGGTGTTGGTAAATCCTACCCTTTTGGTCTTACGTTTAATGTGCGAAATTTTAATGGTATTGTGCATTATAATCCTGGTGGAGCAGCTCCAACAACTTGCACTAGTTCTCGTACTATGGTTATCGCTCAGGTACGTCAACCTCAATATATTGCCAATAATACCAATGTTACCTCTAATGCCAGTTGTAGTTCTGTAGAAGCAGGTGTGACATGGACACATTATTACCATACCAGCAATCCTGACAATATTATCTTTTCTATAGCCAAAGATCCTAACAGTTTAGGTAACAACAGTTTTACGGCGAATGCACAAGTACAATGTACAGGAGCAGGAACATATAGTTCTGTAGAAAACCCTGCAGAACCTAAAGGAAGATTTGCTCTTAAGCGTTATTGGAATGTCAATCTACTTTCAGGGAGCATAGTTGACCCTGTTCGAGTACGGTTTTATTATCAAAATACAGAAGAGAATGATATGTACAATGCGGCTGTTGCTTTTCAAGGAGCTAATGGTGGTGTAGTTAGCCCTAAATATTGGTTCAAGACAGTGGGGAGTACTTATACTCCTGGAGGAGACTTGCATCTAAATGGAGTGTACAATAGTGTAGAGCTCACTAATTTTATAGACAATCAAACAACATCTAGTGGAGTCAATTATGTAGAGTTAAGAGATATTACAAGCTTTTCGGGAGGTTCTATGATAGTTGGAGTAGTCCCACCAGGAGTGTCTACAGGAAGTGAAGAAATCTTGTTACCATTAGATTTGCAATCTTTTTCGGTACACCTAGAAAATAAACAAGGGCTTATAAATTGGGTGACTTCTAATGAGCAAAATGTAGCGTATTTTGAGATAGAGCGTAGTGCAAATGCTGTTGACTTTGAATCTATTGGAGAAGTACAAGCAACGAACGGGACAAAGGATGAAACTAATTATTATCAGCTGATAGATCAGTCGCCTCTTTTGGGGCAAAGTTATTATAGAATACGGATTGTAGAACAGGATGGGAGTAGTGCCTTGTCTCCAGTCAAGGCACTTTCTTTCGAAAACGATCAAGTTGCTAATCTAGCTATTCAGCCCAATCCTTTTCAAGACAAACTAAAAGTATCTTTTGAAAGCCCTAACCAAACGACTGTAAAACTAGCCTTATACAATAATCTTGGACATGTAGTTTATGAAGTAGAAAAGAAGGTGAATGAAGGGTTTAATAATGTAACTATTCTGCCCCAAAAGGAATGGGTAAAAGGTGCTTATATTTTACAACTAAAGAGTGAACAATTTACTGTTCAAAAGAAAGTAATTAAATACTAAAAATACATTCCCCCCTAGATCTAAAGTAAGTATGTACTAACTCCCTAACGAATATCAAGTTAGGGAGTTTTTTTTGTCAAAAATAGGTGTTGAAGCATAAAAACGCATCTTAATAGATAAAATGACTAGTCAATTTTATAGTCGTTATTGTTAGAATTTGTACCTTCGATTGGTAAAATTAATTGACTCAAGCTGCTCCATACATGAATTTTGATGATATACGTCCCTATAGGGACGCTGAAATAAAAGATGTAATTCAAGAATTATTGGCTGATGACAGGTTTGCCAAAGGGCTATACTCTTTATTAACAGAAGAAGAGTTGGTGCAACATATGCGTAGAAATTTATCTGAGGTAGAAAATGTTTATGATATTCAGTCTCGGATAATGCACCCTTTATTGCGGAGGTTATTTAGTTTTAATACAGATGGCGAAACTTGTAGAGGTGTAGATGTTTTGGATAAGAGCAAATCTCATGTGTTTATATCCAATCATCGAGATATTATTTTAGATGCAGCTTTCCTCAATGTATTGATGCACGAAAATGGTATGAGTACTACCGAAATTGCTATTGGAGGCAATTTATTGATTTATGATTGGATAGAATATGTTGTTCGTTGCAATCGGGCGTTTATTGTCAAACGAAACCTCCCTATAAAAGAATTGTTGGCTGCTTCTCGAAAACTATCTCACTATATACGAGAAACAGTAACCCAACGAGATACTTCTGTTTGGATAGCACAAAGAGAAGGGCGTACTAAAGATGGAAATGATCAAACTCAGGCAGCTATGCTCAAAATGCTCAACATGAGCAATAAAAAAGATATAGAAGAGGGTTTTCAAGAGCTTAGGTTAGTGCCATTGTCTATCTCCTACGAAATAGAGCCTTGTGGTTGGAGCAAAGTAAAAGAATTGATGGGTAAAAAAGATAACCCTAAATATGTTAAGACACTAGAGGACGACTTGAGAGCAATGGATGCGAGTTTGGAAGATCCTGTAGGCCGTGTCGATTTTAATTTTGGAACACCAATCGATATAGATGCTGTTGATTTTGGAGATGCAAAACATACCAATGCTAAGTTAAATGTTTTGGCAAAACATTTAGATGAACAGATCTACAAAAACTATAAACTGTGGCCCAATAATTATGTGGCCTATGATTGGTTGAATAACACTAATAAATACAAGGGAGAATATACGACTGAGGATAAAAAATCCTTTGAAGAACTAACTCAACAACGTTTAGGCAAATTGGGCAAACCAAGTGAAGAAACTATTCAGTATTGGTTGAGAATGTATGCCAACCCTGTTGTGAATAAAGAAAAGGTATCTAATGTCTTGATTTAAGCATCAAAAAATTAGAATACTACTCACTAAGGCAATCTATATTAGGTTGCCTTTTTTATTGTTCTCTACTCAACAATAAGTCTCAAAATTGGCATCTTTCATAGATTAATGTAAATTTGCGGGTTGTGACTATTAATAGTTCGTGTATTTCTAGCTTGTGAAGCTAAAAATAGCAGTGCATTTTTCTAATTAATTAGAAAAACTTCACGACCTGAATAAGAATAATATAAAGACCATTATGAGTAAACAGAAAGTAGAAATAGAACGTAGGAGAACCTTTGCGGTAATTGCACACCCTGATGCAGGTAAGACTACCTTAACAGAAAAATTACTCCTTTTTGGAGGGGCTATTCAGGTAGCAGGAGCTGTAAAATCTAATAAAATAAAGAAGTCAACGACTTCAGATTTTATGGAGATAGAGAAGCAACGGGGAATCTCGGTGGCTACATCTGTTATGGGCTTTGTATATAAGGATAAACAGGTGAATATCTTGGATACACCAGGTCACAAGGATTTTGCAGAGGATACTTATCGCACATTGACGGCTGTGGATAGTGTAATTGTGGTGATAGATGTAGCGAAAGGGGTAGAGGCTCAAACAGAGAAATTGGTGGAAGTGTGCCGTATGCGTGATACACCAGTTATTGTGTTTATCAATAAAATGGACCGTGAAGGTAAGGATGGATTTGACCTTTTGGATGAAATAGAGGAGAAACTAGGCTTGCGAGTTTGCCCTCTGACTTGGCCTATTGGTATGGGACAAGAGTTCAAAGGAGTGTATAATATGTATGAGCAAAAAATGAATTTATTTGCTCCCAACACTAAATATGGTAATGTGATGGAGTTTGAAGATTTGGATAACCCAGATCTTGAAAAGCATGTAGGGGAAGATGCTGCCAACGAATTACGTGAGGATGTAGAAACGCTCAATGAAGTTTATCCTAAATTTGACCATAGTGAATATGTAAAAGGAAAATTATCACCAGTGTTTTTTGGTTCAGCTGTCAATAACTTTGGGGTGAAAGAAATGTTAGATTGTTTTGTGGGTATAGCACCTTCACCAACTACTTATCTTACTGAGGAACGAATTATAGATCCTTTCGATTCTAAATTTACAGGTTTTGTATTTAAGATACATGCCAATATGGACCCTCGCCATAGAGACCGTATTGCTTTTATGCGGGTGTGCTCAGGTATTTTTAAGCGAAATACCAACTACTTACATGTGCGTAAGGCCAAGAAAATGAAGTTCTCTAATCCTACTTCTTTTATGGCAGCTCGTAAGGAGGTTTTGGAAGAAGCTTTTCCAGGAGATATTGTAGGTTTGTATGATTCTGGAAACTTTAAGATTGGGGATAGCCTCACTGAAGGTGAGCAATTGCATTTCAAAGGTATTCCGAGTTTCTCGCCAGAGATGTTTAAATATATAGAAAATGCAGACCCTATGAAATCTAAACAGTTGGCTAAAGGAATCCGCCAATTGATGGATGAAGGAGTAGCACAGTTGTTTGTGAAAAATAATAATGGGCGAAAAATTATTGGTACTGTTGGGCAACTCCAGTTTGAGGTATTGCAATATCGTTTGCAGCATGAATATGGAGCAAAATGTCGCTATGAGCCGATTATGTTGTTTAAAGCTTGTTGGATAACTAGCGAAAATACAGAGCAACTAGACCTATTTAGACGCAAGAAAGTTAATTATATGGCCAAGGATAAAGAAGATAGAGATGTTTATTTGGCAGAGTCTTCTTGGATGCTACAAACTGCTCAAGCAGACTATCCTGATATTCAATTCCACTTTACATCAGAGTTTTAATGCTCTACTAACACCTTATTAGGAGGATTTAACAAATTTGGGAGTTATCATTGTGGGAAACAGTTATACATAATGAATAAAAAAGGCATACTACATTGGGGTATATCAATATTAGGTTTGTGGTTAGCCATAAGCTGTGCTACTCCACGTGCACCAGAAGGTGGGCCTAACGACAAAAAAGCTCCTGAGTTTCATTCCAAGCGTTATTCTACACCTGATAAGATGACCAATTTTGCAGAAAAAGAGGTTATCTTAACTTTTGATGAATGGGTGAAATTAGTACAAGCACAGCAAAAGATTATTATCTCACCACCTCTACAAGAACGTCCAGATATAAAAATTAAGAATAAGAGTGTAGTCGTTAAGTTCAAAGAAGACTTGAAACCTAATACTACGTATACCATTAGTTTTGCGGATGTAGTGCAAGATATAACAGAGAATAATGCTGTAGAAAATTTGAAAAGAGTATTTTCTACAGGGGCGTTCCTCGATTCTTTGACTGTAGGTGGTGAAATAGTAGATGCTCGAAGTTCAGAGACTAAGAAGAATGTATGGGTAATGTTGTATGACAACTTAGATGACTCTGTTATCTATAAAGAAAAGCCTTATTATGTAGCTAAGGTAGATGAACAAGGACGTTTTCTTTTAGAAAATATAAAGAACGATACTTTTAAGATAGTAGCCCTAGATGATCAGAATAACAATTTTTTATTCGATCAAGTTAATGAGTCTATTGCATTTTTAGACACTACCTTTGTGTTGAGTGACTCTGTGCAGCCAGCCTTTCGTTTGCGAATGTTTCAGGAAGAAGGTGAGCTGACTTTAACCTCTAAAAGTTCAGACAGTTATGGTACAGCAGGTTTTTATTTTAATCATCCACATGATGATCGAATAGAAATAGCTATGCTAGATGCTCCTAGCGATCTAGTTCAATATTGGGAGTATGGCAAAGATTCAATTCGTTTGTGGTTTGATGGGACTATGCCTAAGGAGGATTGGCAGTTTGAGCTAAGAGTGGATGGAGAGCCAATAGATACGGCAAAGATAGTTGCAACAGAAAGAGATGTGTTCATGCAAGAGGTTGTTGCTCTTAATACAATAGAAGTCCCTAATAAAAAAACTAAACTACAACATCCTAAACAACCTATTACTTTAGAGTTTAATAGACCTATTAAAAATATAGATAGTATTCTTATAGAGGTCAAGCAACGAATAATGGTGTCTGTAGAGGATACCGTGTTGGTAACTATAGAAGGAGATACTTTATTGTTTTCAGATCCATTAGCTGATAGTATAAAGGTAGATACTGCCATTCGCACAATTCAGAAAGATAGTTTTGCTAAAATTATTTTACCAAAGTATACATTAGACTCTCAAAATATTCGCAGTCTCGATGTTTATTATGATTGGGTAGAAGAAATGCAGTATCAGATTAGTTTGAAAGCAGGAGCTGTTCAGGATATATATGGATTGAGCAATGAGGATACGCTCAATTATTATTATGATGTGAATGTGATAGAAGAGTATGGAAATATAGAAGCAGATATTATCAATATGGACAGTACAATGCAATATGTGGTACAACTCATAGAAGGCAAAGATGAAAAACTAATACGTGATACAATCATTTTAGCTAAAGATAGTATTCACTTGAATTATCCTTATCAAGAAGTAGGCAATTATACTATTCGAATAATACACGATCAAAATAAAAATGGTCGCTGGGATGTGGGAGCTTATATGGCTGGTATGCAACCCGAAAATATTAGCAACAGTAAGCTGATTCAACTCACAGCAGGTTGGGATAACGAAATGTTGATAGATCTAACTCCAAAAGATCAGAAAAAAAGGAGAGGAATTCCTTCTTTTGACCCCATGAAAGGGAATAGAGTACCTAATAAAGGCAAGTAAAAAAGCACTATAAGACAAAATTCATCATTCATTAAGAGCATTTTAGTAGAATCTGTGTATTTTAGAGGATTATTCTAAAGTTTAAATAAACACGATTCATGTTTCTACTGGTTGTATTCCTTATAGTATCTATATTTTTCTCCTTTTTATGCTCCATATTGGAAGCAGTTTTGTTGAGTATTACACCAGCCTATGTGCGTAAGGCTGTACACGAAAAAAGTGCTACAGGTGCACTTATTCAAGAGTACAAGGAGGATATAGATCGTCCTTTGTCTGCTATTCTTACCCTCAATACTATTGCACATACTGTAGGAGCTATAGGTGTGGGAGCACAAGCAGGAGCTGTATTTGGACATAGTTATATAGACTTAGGATTTTTGTCCATTAGTTATGAATCTATTATAGCTACAGTAATGACTTTGGCTATCTTGATTTTGTCAGAGATCTTACCTAAAACTATTGGTGCAAACAATTGGGAGTCATTGGCACCATTTACAATGCGTACACTGAGAGTATTGTTGTTTATTCTTTGGCCATTAGTTTGGTTGAGCCAATTGATAACTAAATCGCTCAAAAAGGATAAAAATGAGAGTGTATTGAGTCGTAATGAGTTTGCCTTAATGGCAAGAATGGGGAAAGAAAGTGGAGCTTTAGATGAAAATGAATCGGCTATTATTAAGAATCTTCTAGAGTTTGAAAAACTCTATATTCGTGATATTATGACTCCTAAAACTGTTGCTGTTATGTTTGAGGAGGATATGACCTTGAAAGAGGTTTATGATAAATACCATCCTATCCGTTATTCTCGTATTCCTCTTTTTGATGATACTCGTGATAATATAACCGGAATTGTCTTGAAAGATGATTTGCTACAGAACATAGTGGCAGGCAAAGGTGATATCAAAATCAAGGAAATTAAGCGCGAAGCGCACTATGAAAAGCAAGATATTAGCCTACCAGGTATGTTTCAAGCTTTGGTAAAAGAGAAAACACATTTATCTATAGTGGTGGATGATTTTGGAAGTGTAGTAGGACTCGTATCTATGGAAGATTTGTTTGAAACCTTATTGGGAATGGAGATTATGGATGAGTTTGATTCTGTAGCAGATTTGCAAGAGTTGGCTCGCCAAAAATGGAAGGACCGCAGAGATAAGGGCGAAAAATAAACTATGTATCAAAAGATAATAGGAGCTTTTGCTGGTAGCTTAATTCTAGTCTCTGCTTTCTTACCTTGGATTAGAATTGGGGATACTTCGATTTCTGGAATGAATAACCCTGAAGGAATTAGTGAAGGGATACTTGTCTTAATATTTGGAGCCATGATTATTGGTTTTTCAATGAGAGGAAGCAACTGGTCTGCTATAGCAGGAGCATTAGCTGCTGTTTATCTTGTGGTGAATGTGATGGGAGTGATGAAGGTTGTGGGGGATTTTAATCAAGGAGGAACAGTTAAATATGGGCTTGGAATGGGAATGTATTTGATGTTGATCATGTCTGTAGTTGTTATCCTTAGCTCAGTTGTATCTATTTTGCGTAGCAAAGAATCTCTACCAAATACCTAGTTTTTGATAGCCAAATACAAACATATTGTTCCTGAAGGTACTCTTAAGACTCGTTTAAGTGACTACGCACCAGCTGTATTTGTGGACTATATCCCCTCTCGAAAAGGTGTGAAAAAAGCAATAGATCGAGGTGCTTTTCGTGTAGATGGACAATTGGGGAAAACAGGAACTTGGATAACAGAAGGGCAGTGTATAGAGCTGTTGGAACTAGAAAAATCTACTAAAAAGGTGTTTAAGCTGCCTTTGGAGGTAGTTTATGAGGATGCTTTTTTTGCTGTAATCAATAAACCTGCTGGGGTTATGGTGAATGGCAATTCGTTTAGGACTATCGAAAATGCATTGCCTTTTAATTTAAAACCATCTCAAGAGCTGGATGCCTTAACAAATCCTAGAGTTGTACATCGCTTAGATTCGGCAACTTCTGGACTTTTGTTGGTGGCTAAAACAAGGTCTGCTCATATGCATTTAGGACAGCAGTTTGAGCAACATTCCATTCAAAAAATATATAAGGCAGTTACTGTAGGCCATCCTACCGAAAAGGGAGAAATTAAGACTTCTGTAGATCAAAAACAAGCATTGACCAACTATAAAACCTTAGAAAAAGTAGACTCTAAATTTCATGGAGCTTTAGCTTTATTGGAGCTGTATCCTAAAACAGGGAGGACACATCAACTGCGCATTCATTTAGCAAGTTTGGACTGTCCGATATTGGGTGATCAACTATATGGAGAGGAGGGCAAAATACTGAAAGGGAAAGGACTGTTTTTGTGTGCTGTAGGCCTAAGGTTTGAACATCCTAAAAGTGGTTTGTCAATGGATTTTGAGATTGCAGAACCCAATAAGTTTAGGCGGTTTATGAAATAATGATTATCTTAATAGGGATAAGGAATTAGATTTATAGGTCTAATAATATCTGATAATTAGTTAAACCAAAAGTAATGACAACAGAATATAGATACGGAGATGGAAGCGCTAATCTTTATGTAGTAACACCTACTACTATAGAATATGATCCAATGAAGCCTAAGTATAGTTCTAGTGGGATTTATGATGGAGGAGAGCCTGTGAAGAAGACTATAACTCCAGAAGAATTTGCTGAAATAACAATTCAGATAGAAAAAGCATTTGCTAATAAATCAGAGCATATTCAAAACAGAGAAAAAGGAACAGGAAGTGTTAGCGTCTTTGGTGCTACACAAAATAATGGTTCTTTTATCCTAGCTCGAGGGAGCAAGGCAAAAAGAGAATTAGAGGCTGCCTTAAAAAAGGTTGTTGGTAATGACTAATATTACAGTCCTACTACTATAAATCTTTACGCATAAAACTACGGACTGTAATAACCCAAAATAGTGCAATATAAGCTGCTGCAACACCTACAGCTACCCAAGGATCTAGCATGATACTAGTAATTTGTTGGTCTAAACCTGCTGCTGAGTTAACCATAAAGAAGGGAACCACATCCCAAAGTACACTGGCAGGAAAGTAGCTACCAGCTTCTAGGTTCTCGATGAGTTGCAAAAATATAAGATAGCGTATAATACGTTCGACTATAAGTATATAGGCAAAAAATAGAATCATAACTAAGCCACTACGACGCAACAAAACAGCCAACATAAAGGCTAAACTCATGTAGCCTAAGTTCTGAACAAAAAAGCGTGGCAAGATTTCTATTCCAGAAAACATATTGCCACTCCCACCATTTATAAAGCAAAAAAGCATCGTAATAAGAAATAGGTAGAATGTAGCTCCTAAGGATAGCATGATCATGATGAGGCCTTTCCCCATTAGGTATTGCCCCCTTTCTATACCTGTAATCAGGTTTTGACGTAAGGTTTTGTTGGTGAATTCGGAAGAGATAGAGAGTACACTGAGATAGACTAGTACAAAGAACGTTAGCCAACTTGCCCAATAGGCATAAGTATCCCAAAGATTGGGGTATTCAAATAGATGACTAAGAGTCGATGCAGCTTGACTATTGTTGAGAAACATAGCTTGTACAGCCATGAAAAGCAGCGGTAGTAATACTATATATAATATTACGCTAATTTTGAAAGTCTGAAAACTACGAAGTTTTAACCATTCGAGTTTGAGTAAGTGTATCATGAGCTGCTTGTTTATTGTTCTTATTCCTTTAGGCAAAATAGGAATTGTAAGGGATATATCAATCTTTTTGTAGATAATTCTGAATACTAAAGTAATAGACCTAATACTCAAGTAACTCCCTTAAGGGTTGAAAAAGATGCTGAAAAGATGTAGATTAGTGACGAACTGTTAAAAGAGAGCAAAAGCTATGATTTGGAGTGCACTTATAGAGGGAATGAGCTATGGATTGGTCTTAAGTGTATTGGTCGGGCCTATGTTTTTTACGATCGTACAGGTAGGGATAGAGCGTGGTTTCAAAGCAGGAACAGCATTAGTTGCGGGGCAATGGATTAGCGATTTTGTATATATGGGATTAGTGTTTTGGGGAGCAAGTTATATACAAGTATTAGTGGATGATGAAGCTGCAAGAAATAGTTTTATTTTCTATATGGGGATTATAGGTAGTGTGATCTTGGTTGGTTTTGGAGTAGCTATGATCTTGAAAGAATCTGTAGTTCGAAATCAGTTAAAGGTCAAAAAATCAACCCTATTAGGATATGGAGTACAAGGCTTTTTGTTGAATACCTTTAACCCTACACCACTATTTTTTTGGATGGCTTTGATGAGTTCTGCCCTGACCAAAGGCTACTCTAGCAATGTAAGTTATGTATTGTTTGGTAGTGTAATGTTTGTAGTGATTGTAACTGATATACTAAAAGTATATTTAGCTAAACGGATTAGGACTGTTTTAAAAGACCAATATATCTTGTATGTTCGTCGATTGGCAGGGGCTGTGTTAATTGGTTTTGGTTTATGGTTAATTATTAAGGTACTGACGTTATAGAGTATTAAAAAAAAATTGAGATTACCCTCACTTATAAAAAGTAGAATTGAATTATTACTAAATAAAGTTGTTTAAGAATAAGATCAGAAGAATGACTTAGAGTAGTAAAATGTATAAACCCAAATATTATGAAGTATACAATGTTATTATTAGTGTTGTTTAGTAGTTGGATGCTTGCATCATCTACCTCAAAAGCACAAGGTGAGATTACCTATATATTAAATGATGGAGATTGCATGCAAAAGTATGATTATGCAAAAGTGGGCAACTTCCCTGAGACAGCATTCTTAGATTTTCATTTAACGATTGAGGAGGGGGTTAAAGTAGTGTTTAGAGTGAGGAAAAAAGCTGGTGTTATGAGTAAAATTACTAACTTTTCTAAAACACCAGTTCGTTGTGGAACCGCAAGTCAAAAAATTGATAATGTCATGTTCCCTAATGATGTGAATAGTGGTAGAAAAGTAGTCTATATTGCAGAGCAAGCTTCTGGATATTATAAGGCTTATAAAGTAGAAAAAGTTTATAATACAAGAGAAAATGGAGATGTGTTTTCGTATTCGGATGGAAAATATATGTTTCAATACGATGCCTCTAGAATATATGGTGAAAATCATAATTTAAGGTTAGACCGAGAAGGGCCAGAGAGTTTGGTGTTCAAAAGAATGCAAAAGAAAGGATGTTTTGCCATGCGTAAATTCCAATATAAAACAGGGCAAATGGAGGACAACTCCGAGAATGTCTATTTTATAGAAGGCATCGGCTTTTATAAGGCGGAGATTATTACGGATGCTATGCAATTGATGAGTATAGACAAAATACCTATTGACAGGTATATAAAACTGAAATGTTCAGATCCTTCTACTCCTACTATAACCAATAGTGGTGGAACTAAAAAATCGTCTAATACTTCTTCGTCTAATACAAAATCCTCTAATAATAATAATAACAATAGTGGAGGAATTGGCTCTACAGATGGGCCTACTGGTATTAAGACTAAGACTAAGAATACAACAAATACATCTAATACCAATACACATAATAATAATAATACAAATTCTAATTCTAATGGGATTGTTATCTATAAACCTTTTGTATTGTCAGCAGGAAATGAAATAACTAGCGCCGAAAAGAAAGGGAATATATCTCCTTTTGCAGAAGATAATCCTTATGATAAAGATGCTAGTCTCAAACCTGCAGCAGGGATTGGCGTCCTAACAATTAAGGGCAGTGGAGGGGCTTCTCATGGAGGTGGTGGGAATCCAGATGTGCCTAAAGAGAGTAATAACAGTAACAATAATAATAATCCAGCTCCTAAGGGATTTCATAGAGTTCAAGAAGGAGAAAGTTTGTATACTATTGCTGAGGAATATAATACTACTGTAGAAAAATTAATGCAATTGAATCAGTTAGGTTCTGAATCTTTGGATAGAAACCAATTGCTTAGGGTGAATACCAACAGTGTGGCTTCTGCTCCTTATGTAGCAGAGGATCGTTTGGATGTAGATCGAAATTTAAAACTAAAAGTCCATATTGTTCGCCAACATGACACACTCTACAAAATTGCAACAAAGTATAAATCAAGATATAACACAACTATCCAAAGGTTGTATGAGTTAAATAATCTAAAATCAGATAATTTGGATATCAAACAAGAAATAATTGTAAGCCAAACACCGTTCTTGAAATAAGAAACAATTAAACTGGAACAGTTTTTTCTATAATAGAAGCAGGATGAACTAAAGTTTTCGTCCTGCTTTTATTATTTGAATCAATTGTATTATCTTTAATAATCTTTTAAATTATTTAAAATTCAAATCTCGATGAAAAAATCTATAAAATTAGCTAGCTCATTCTTGATGGCTATTGCATTGGTAGCGTTTATGACTCCTTCTTTATTCGCACAAGCTTCTATGGGAGGCAAAACTATAGTGGGTACTTGGAAAACAGTAGATGATGAAACTGGTAAAACCAAGTCACATGTAAAAGTATACGAAAAAGGTGGTAAGTATTATGGGGAAATCGTCAAATTGTTGCACACAGATGCAGAATCGTTAAAAGCTCAAGGTCTGAAAGCTGGCGAATACAGTAAAGTAAGATGTACTGAATGTCCTGCTGAGTATGGTGGAAAAAACCAAACAGTAGAAGGTGTGACTATCATAAAAGATATGGAGAAGTACTCTAACAAGTATGGTGGAGGAACTATTATGGACCCTAAGAAAGGTAAAGTATACACTTGCACTATGTGGATGGAAAAGGCAGATCAAATGAAAGTGAGAGGTTGGGTTGCCATGTTTTACCGTACTCAAACTTGGTATAGAGTTAACTAAAAATCATCATATGTTAAGGACGAAATAAAATTTCGCAAAAAAATAGAAGCCTATGCAACATTCGCATAGGCTTCTTCGTTTCTATAATAACAACAAAATAATATTCTAATTTTACAACAACATTTTTTTACAACAACAACAAAAATGAGACATACTATTACAACAACAAATCTCATTCGTTATATATATAACGAAGTGAGTTACCTTGAGAAAATGGCTATAGAGTTAGCTATTAAGAACGAAGATTCCGTTCGATCCGAATACGAGCAACTACAAGCTGCTCAGGACGTGCTAGACGATTCGATTTTGATGCCAGAAGCATCTAGTATTCAAAACATACTGAATTATAGCAGCAGTTCAAGATTAGAAAAAACGTTTTAAGTCTTTTTAAGACAGGTTTATAATTAAAAAGTCGTACAACTTATAAGTTGTACGACTTTTTTTGTTATGCCTAGTCCTGAAACAATTTATTCATCATCATTCCATACATTAATATCAAAACCAATAATATCTCGCCATCCATACCCTTGACTCAAATCATCTACTACAAAAGGAGTCACGTGATGCCAAAGGTCCGTCCCATAAATGTGTTCATCTCTACTATCTGCTTGAAAAACAAATTCACCTGGTTGTAAGGTGTGGCTATATATTACTTCTTTGGAGCCATTTGCTACTTGCTCTATTATTTGACTTTCGCCACCTGTTATATTAATCCTGTTAATAACCAACGCTGATATAATATAGTCTGCTCCATCTTCATGTGCTCCTTCTGGAGAGTTATCGCCAGGATGGTCAGTTGTTGATTTGACACTCATAAAATGCACAACAATTTTGGCTTTAGTTACATGCTGACCAATAGTCTTTCTAGCTTTTTGCATAGTCCGAAAGGCAACGGCTAAGAATTGTCTAAAAAGTTCATTTTCTACATGTTCGGCAGGCGCTTCTTGAAAAAACCGTGGCCAAGATCTATAATCAGCCTCATCTACATCTTGTACAAACTGAGGTACAGGGTGTCGCTTGATATTTAGGCTGCCATCTTCTTGCTCTATTATTCTAAATTTGGATACCGAACGACGTCTCCAAGGTTGGATGCTTTTGAGCTGTTCTAGTTTTTGAGGATTGAGCCGATGGGTCCAAGGAGTGAGTGCTTCAAACGATTCTTTACCTAAAAAGTAAGGCTTGAAATGTGTATGAATTTCTTGCTTTTCCTCTGGGAACCAATCTTCCAGTAATTCTATCTGCACTTTTTTAGGATCATAAGGATCCCAAGGTAGTTGTTCGAAGAAAGGAGAAAATGTTTTGACAAAAAGATTTTGGTCAATTCCTGTATCGTTTAGTGTAGCTATACGAACTGGAGATTTTATTTGACGGCCCAAATGCTCAGAGATTGTTGTTTCGTCTAAAGGAAGAGGAAGGTTTTTCATCAGTGACAGGTATAAATTAAATAGAATATTTTTGGTTGTCCTAAAAATCTATTAAACTAGAGTGCTTATATCTTTTACAATATATAAAAAAGACGACTATGGAAGAATTTTTCTCCAAACTGATTGATAATTACCCTCAGTTGAAATATGCTTTGTTAGATGCTCAAACATTTAGTCAAGAGCATTATGGTTTCCCAGAAATTTATTACAAAATAATGGAAACGGACAAGGTGCGTGTGGGAGCTTATCAGCAAACTTTTCAGAAGTATAATAATCTGAAAGATGCTGTAGTCTGTGAAGCAGGAGTTGGTCGTTTGGCCCTAACACAACATTTTTTGCCCTATGTCAAAAAGGCTTATTTGATAGAGAACAACCCTAATGTAATTCCTTATATCAAAGAACAATTACAAAAAAATGGTTGGGCGCACAAAGTAGAGCTAATACATGGAGATGCACTAAAAGTAGAGTTGCCCGAAAAAGTAGATTATCTAATAGGAGAGTTGATGAGTATCTATTGTGCTAATGAATATCAGGTGCAAATCTTTAGACACTTAAGACAGTTTCTGAAACCAGAAGGAAAACTTATCCCCGAAAAAATACTAAACATTGGGCAGCTTTGTGAGGCTCAATATGAGGATGGACACAAGCATTATCCCTTAATGTTTACAAGGCACTGGCCAAGCCTAATTACCTCACAGGAGGTAATCAATACAATTGATTTATATAAGGATACAGAGGTAGATATTAATGTAGATGTACCTTTTCAGACCCTACTTTCTGGGCCTATCAATAGCCTTTTTATGTATTCTTGGGTTCAGCTAGCAGAGGGAATTAATTTTACAGGAACAGACAGTCTAATGCCTCCTACTGTGACCAAATTGGAGGAAGCTAAAGGCATAAAAGAAGGAGAAACAGTTACCTTAAATGCTCAATATACTTATGGAACTTCGCTAGATAAAGCTAAGTTTTCTATACGCTAAGAGCGTTTAAGAGTTAGATATAATTGTGCTGGATGTTGAATTTAATTTTCAATATCCAGCATTTTTTAGCTTGTACGCTCCAAAAACTCTGCCTCTAAGCTCTTTTTGCGAGTTTTGAGGTGAGTTAGAATCAAGCCCTGCTCAAAAGCAAATTTATTAATCTCTTTAGCATCAATACCTGCTTGAAGTTGCAACTCAAAGTGTGTTCCGAATAGATTGCAAGACTGTGTTAGTCGACTTTCGGATAGAACTTTCTTGAGTGCATGCATATCATCTGCTGCCACCTCTATAATAGGCTCTTGACTTAATATCTCAGAAACAGGTCCAGATGTCAATAGGTTACCATATTTGATAATGGCTACATGGTCACAAATTTTTTCTACCTCATCTATAATATGGCTAGCTAAAAGAATTGTTTTTCCTCTAGCACCAATTTCTATAAGCAGATTACGAACCTCTACAATTCCTTGTGGATCAAGTCCATTGGTAGGTTCATCAAAAATCAAAACTTCTGGATCGCCTAAGAGTGCTCCAGCAATGGCTAAACGTTGCTTCATTCCTAAAGAGTAGCTCTTGAAAGGAGTGAGTGCTCGTTCTGAGAGTCCTACTACTTCCAAAAGTTCAGGAATTTCAGTTGTGCTTATTTGTTTGATGTGTGCTACCAACTCTAGATTTTGCACAGCATTCATGTATGGATAAAAATTAGGTGTTTCAAGTATAGCACCTATACGTTTGCGTTGTTGAGCAGAAGGTGTTTGGCCAAACCAACGAAATGAACCTGCTGTAGGTCGGATAATATCTAATAACATACCCAAAGTGGTTGTTTTTCCACTCCCATTAGGTCCCAATATTCCATATAAGTGGCCTTGTTCTATCTGTAAATCAAGATGATTGACAGCACAAATGTTCTTATAATTCTTAGTTAAGCCATTGGTTTCGAGTACAGTCATTGTTAGGCAGTATTAGTTTTATGAATATGCTTAGAACAAACTACATAAAAGAGTCGGTTCTTCAAAAAAAAATGCTACTGAAAGATTTTTTAGCTAAACTGCTATCTTCTGATATATGGCTAATTAGAGTCGTACTATATACAGTTTTGAGTAAGTAAAGCTTTGTAAATCAAAGGTTAAGTAGGTGGTTTTAGACATGTTTTAAGTCGTTAATTAAAAAACAGAGAACTAAAACTACAATTCTGATAAAAATTTTGTATTTTTCACAAGAATAAGAATATGTTTAGACATATTTTAAAGTTATTGTTTAACCCAATTAAATCTGTTTATCAGAATGAGCAACTTTGAAAAGATAAAAGGTTACCTTCTGGAGTTAGAGCACGAAGTAACTCAAGAACACACAGAAGATAATTTACTTGTTATTAATGACGAGAATAAGGGAATCTGCAACATGATGCTAGATTGTGAAGGAGATGTGCTGGTTGTAGAGCAGCATATATTTGATATTACCAATGGTGATACTAGTATTTTTAAGCGTTTATTACAAATGAATAGAGAGTTGGTACATGGTGCTTTTGTTCTAGATGAAGAGGGCAAACGTGTATTGTATAGAGATACTCTTGAAGCAGATAATTTAGATTTGAATGAGTTAGAGGCTTCTTTGAGCGCTTTAGCTATTGCTTTAGTAGAACATGCTGATGAGTTTTTAACTTTTGCAGCTAAAGAAACTGTATAACCTTTGGAGTAAATCTTTAGAGGACAATATTATTATTAATTAAATCAAAAAAACTATAATAAATCATGTGGAGCTTTTTTAAACGTTTATTCCGTATCGGTAAAGCTGAGGCGAATTCTGCTCTCGATAAGTTGGAAAATCCTATCAAAATGACTCAACAAGGGATCCGCGATCTTAAAAAAGATTTGGATGAAAGCCTAAAAAGCCTTGCTGAAGTTAAAGCTATTCATATTCGCTCTAAGCGCGAAATGCAGGCACACAAGCAAACTTCTGATGATTATGAGAAGAAAGCTATGGCTCTTCTTAAAAGAGGCCAAGCAGGACAAATGGATGCTGCTGAGGCTGAGCGCCTAGCTGCTGAAGCTTTGGCCCGTAGAGAAGAGACTATGAAACTTTACCAAGTATCTGCTCAAAACGCTAAGAAATATGGCGAAATGGTAGACAAAATGCAAGGTAAAATCCGCCAATTGAAAAGCCAAGTATCTAAGTGGGAAAACGAATTGCGTACCTTGGAGGCTCGCGATAAAGTAAGCAAAGCTACTGGTAAATTGAACAAACAAATGTCTAATATTGACTCTTCTGGTACTTTAGCTATGTTAGAAAAAATGAAGACTAAAGTAGAAGAGCAAGAGGCTTTGTCTGATGCTTATGGCGAAATGGCTGATGTTGAAAAATCTGTAGATGATGAAATCAATAACGCATTGAACGATCCAACTATTACTGCTTCTGCGGCTTTAGATGACCTTAAACGCAAAATGGGTATGTTGCCTGCTGCTACTGAGGAAACTAAGATCGAGATCAAAGAAGAGGTTAAGATTGAGGTAGACAAAAACAACGGGACAAATCAAGGATAATTCCTAGATTTTTCAGAAAAATAATATATTTAACGTTAGGCTCTTATTTTTAGAGTCTAACGTTTTTTTATTTCTAAGCAACTGTCAATAAGGAGAGTTGGCTTATCTACAAAACCAAAATACTATGTTCAATCGTAAACTCTTAATGTTTGCCTTGATCTTGGGATTCTCTACAAGATTGATGGCACAACAAGCAACGCCTATTCGGATGTTGTTTGAACCTCGAGAAAATACCTTTTCGCTAACAGGAGCAGGTGGGGGAAATCTGTATAGTTTATTTAATGCAGCAGGAAGTGCTTCAGGGATATTAGGCTTAGATGCCAATTTTAATTTAGGAGATAAGATAGAGGAAGCCAAAGAGAAGTTTCAGACAATAGCAGCGACCTTCAAGGTCAACTTGTTTAATAGCACTTTAGTTAGGGCTGTAGATTCTATGGATGCTCGCCGTATAGTCTTTCAGGACAACGATTTTCGCATCAATATAGGTGTGCGTTATAATTTTATTCAGCAAAAAAATAAAAAGATATTCAAACCTGTAACAAGTGCCTTTCTTGATATGGTCATAGTGCCTTATCAGGTAGAAGGTGCAACGCAAGGAAAAGGATTTACTACCCTAAGTTTTAATGCAGGTGGCAAATTTGGTTTCTTAGCAAAATGGGGAATAGGTGTGTTTGGAATAACCGTCAATCCTCAGTTGGATATGCTATTTGTACTAGAAAGTGAAAATAGTTTTTCCTTTGAAGAAATAATGCAAACGGGTACATTACCTAACCTAAATATGCCTAAAATGGCTAAAGGTTATATTGGAATAGGTACTAAAATAGAGATTCCTTTGACTGATTTTGGGCTGTTCTTTGACTTCCGGAAGTATTTCAAAGTAGGGGCTGCTGATGCTGCTCCAGGTCTAGTCGATCGCTTGCAATTTACCTTTGGAGGAATGGCTTTGGGAAGCATATTCAAGAATATGAAGAATGCTAAGCCTAAGAAGAAGAAAGATAAAAAGAAGAAAAAATAACAAAATGGACGATAACCAGTTAGAGAAAACCTTAGGCCCTTTGATGTTATGGGGTTTAGGAGTGGGCTACGTGATTTCAGGAATGTACTTTGGGTGGAATTTAGGGCTTGCAGAAGGTGGAACTTACGGCCTAGCAATAGCCACGTTTTTTATTATCATCATGTATGTCACTTTCACCTTTAGTTACACCGAAATGGCTTGTGCTATTCCTAAGGCTGGAGGGGCTTTTGTATATGCAGACAGGGGTTTAGGTAAACATTTTGGGTTTATAGCCGGAATGGCTCAAAATATAGAGTTTATTTTTGCGCCACCTGCTATTGCTGCAGCAATAGGAGCTTACCTGAGTTTGTTGTATCCATCCATCAATGCCTTGGCATTTGCAGTTGGAGCCTATCTTATTTTTACAGTTATTAATATGATAGGGGTCAAAGTAGCTGCCTCTTTTGAGCTGATCATCACCATTTTGGCGGTGGTAGAGCTTCTTATTTTTGCAGGAGTGACACTCCCTCATTTTGAAACCAGTAATTTATCCATAAACCCAATGCCTAATGGTATTTCAGGTGCTTTTGCAGCTATTCCCTTTGCAATATGGTTTTTTCTAGCCATAGAAGGGGTTGCTAATGTAGCGGAAGAAGCTGTAAACCCTCAAAAAAGCATATTAATTGGTTTTGGCTCGGCTATTGGAACACTCGTTTTTTTGTGTGTCATAACGTTTTTGGCAGCTGTTGGAGTTGGCGGATGGGAAGTTGTAGTTTATCCAGAAGGCAGTTTGGAAGCATCTGATTCACCACTTCCTTTGGCGCTTTCTCAAGTAATTGATAATGGACATTTTTTGTATAAAATGTTGATTGGAATCGGCTTGTTAGGGTTGATTGCTTCTTTTCATGGGATTATTTTGGTAGCAGGACGAGCTACGTTTGAGTTTGGACGAGTTGGCTATGCCCCCAAATCTTTTGGGAAAGTTCACTCCAAATTTAAAACCCCTGCCAATGCACTAATTATCAATATGCTAATAGGTATTGTAGCACTATTTACTGGAAAAACAGGAGAGATTATAACCATAGCTTGTTTTGGGGCCTTGAGTCTGTATATTGTATCTATGCTTTCCTTTTTTGCCTTAAGAAAAAAGGAACCTAATATGGATAGACCTTTTAAGGTGCCTATGTACCCTGTATTTCCTGCGGTAGCTTTGATTATAGCTAGCATTTCTTTAGTTGCAATGACTTATTATAACCCCATATTAGCTTTAGTATTTTTTGGAATAATAGGGCTAAGTTATTTAGGCTTTTTGTTCTTTATTGAAAAAGAAAAATAACTAGACTTTAAATTCAAAAAATGAGGAACTATTATTAAATTTAATACCATGAATATTACAGAAATAATACAAGAATTAAAAGAGAGCAATCATACTAAAGTAAAGGTAGCGATTGTGGATATTGATGGAGTTCTTAGAGGTAAATTTATGAGCAAAGAGAAGTTTCTTTCTGCTATAGAGAGCAACTTTGGCTTTTGCAATGTTGTTTTTGGTTGGGATGCTGCCGATGTAGCTTATGACAATACCAAAATGTCGGGTTGGCATACAGGTTATCCTGATGTAAATGCTCGTATAGATGCTAATACATATAGGTCTATTCCTTGGGAGAATAAAACTCCTTTCTTTTTAGGTGATTTTAGCCAGAAAAACGGAAATGACTTGGCTGCTTGCCCTAGAAGTTTGTTGAAAAAAGTAATTGCAGAGGCTAAAGAATTGGGTTATGCTCCTGTGTTTTCACAAGAGTTTGAGTGGTTCAATTTTAGAGAAACACCTGAAACACTTGAGGAGAAAAACTTCCAAAATTTGAAGCCCCTAACACCTGGAATGTTTGGGTATTCAATCTTGAGAGCTTCTGAAAATAGTGCCTTTTTTCATGACTTATTTGATTTGTTAGGTGAGTTTAATATTCCAATAGAAGGTTTACATACCGAAACCGGACCAGGAGTCTATGAAGCAGCTATTGCTTATGGAGATATTCTAGACGCAGCAGACAAAGCAGCACTGTTCAAAACAGCTGTAAAAGAAATAGGATACAAACATGGTATTATAGCTAGTTTTATGGCTAAACAGAACATGGAGTTGCCAGGCTGTAGTGGGCATGTACATCAGAGTCTTTGGGATGTAGATAAAAAGAAAAATCTATTTTTTGATAATGCTAAAGAGGATAACATAAGTGAGTTGATGCAAAGCTATATTGCAGGACAATTGCATTGTTTGCCTTATGTGTTGCCAATGTATGCACCTACTATCAATAGTTACAAAAGGCTAGTAGAAGGCGCTTGGGCACCTACCACTATTACTTGGGGGCTAGATAATAGAACTACTGCACTTCGAGCATTGCCTTTAGGCGAAAAATCAGCAAGATTAGAAACAAGAGTAGTTGGTTCGGATGTTAATCCTTATTTGGCAATGGCGGCTTGTTTGGCAAGTGGGCTTTATGGTATCAAAAAAGGATTGAAACTAGATGTGCCTAAAACACTTGGAAATGGTTATGAGGATTTAAGAAATGGTTTGTTGCCTACCAATTTGATAGAGGCTTCTAATAATATGAAAAATTCAGACTTAGCTAAAGAATTGTTTGGGGATGATTTTGTAGACCATTTTACTAGAACTAGAGAATGGGAGTGGCGACAATTTGCGAGTCATGTAACTGATTGGGAAACTAAACGATATTTTGAAATAATATGAATGATTTTACTAAAATTTACGGCTTCAATTTTCCTACCCCAATTCGATTTGGTGCAGGAGTAATGAAAGAATTAGCACCCTATTTAAAAGCAAACAACTTAAGTAGTCCATTATTGGTTACAGATGCTACAGTGGCTAGTCTTCCTTTTTTTAAGGAAATTGTTAGCGATTTGGATAAGGCAGGAATACAAGTAGAGGTATTTCATGAAATGCACAAAAATCCAGTTAAATCTGATGTGATTAAAGGTGGTGATTTTTACCGTAGCACCAAAAGAGATTCAATTATTGGTATTGGTGGTGGTGTGGCTATGGATGTAGCTAGAGCAATCACTTTGAGAGTGAATCATACTAGAGATTTATTTGATTATGATGATTTGATAGGAGGGGATAAGTATGTAACAGAGCCTGTCCCACATTTTATAACCATTCCGACTACTTCTGGAACAGGAAGTGAGGTTGGACGAAGTGCGATTATTTCGGAGGATGAATCTAAGAAAAAAAGAATCTTATTCCACCCTAAATTAATGGCTAAAATCGTTTTTGCGGACCCTCTATTAACCATGGACTTACCTTCTTTTGTTACGGCAGCTACAGGAATGGATGCTTTGACACATAATATGGAGGCTTATTTGGCAAAAGGTTTTCACCCAATGTGTGATGGAATAGCACTGGAAGGTATTGCACTTATTGCAGATTCTATCGAAAAGGCTACTCATAATCCAGATGTAGAATCCAGATCTAAAATGTTGTTAGCTTCACTAATGGGAGCTGTTGCTTTTCAGAAAGGCTTGGGAATAGTGCATAGTTTGGCGCATCCATTATCTAGTTTATTAGATACGCATCATGGTTTGGCCAATGCTGTTAATCTACCTTATGGAATGCAGTTTAATTATGAAGGGTTTGAAGATCGTTTTGATAAAATGGGTACAGCTTTAGGGCTAGGATTTAATGCTGGGGCTAAGGTGGTTGATCATATTTTTGATTTAAACAAAGCTCTAGGAATGCCTACGACTTTATCTGAAATTGGAGTCGAAAAGCAGCACATTGAACCCCTTTCTGTATTGGCAGAAGCTGATTTTTGTCACCCTTCGAACCCTAAACCTGTGACCAAAGCTGATTTTGAAAATATATACACTAAAGCACTATAATGATTAAAATTGGAATTTCATCTAGTTTCATGTACCCTGATTTAAACCGTATTGTTTATGGTCCTAAGTCCTTGAGTTATATCGAAAATGATATGGCTCGCTATGTTGCTCGAAAAGGAATATTGCCTGTATTGATTCCTGATTTGAAAGATGAGTTGCTTTTTGATATTTTGGCCGAAATGGATGGTTTTGTCCTGCAAGGTGGAGTCGATTTAGCACCAGGAACTTATAATGAAGACCCAATTGGGCGTTGGAAAGGTGATCGATATAGAGATGTGTATGAATTAAAAATTTTGGATTATGCCATTACTCATAGCAAACCTTTATTGGGTATTTGTAGAGGATTCCAATTGATGAATGCGTATTTTGGAGGAACACTTTATCAAGATACTTGTACCCAAAAAACAGGCGTTAATGAACATAGAGATGCTCAACAGTACGATACTATGAAACATCCTGTAAAGTTTGTAGAAGGTTCGTTTTTAAGCAAATTGTATGCAGAGGAAAAAGACCCTTTTGTGAATACAGTACACCATCAAGCAGTAAAAGACTTGGGCAATGATTTAGAGGTTTACGCTCATTCTGATGATGGTTTAATAGAAGCATTTGGCTATAAAAATGAGCCAGCAGGCAAAGTCATGGGTGTACAATGGCATCCTGAATTTTCGCCAACCTTAGGTAATGAAATTATAGATGAAGACATCCTTTTTGAAGCCTTCCTAAAACATGTAAAATCCTCAACATAAAATGAATATTATAAATCCAGCTACAGAAGAGTTAATCCAAGAATTAGCAGAAGATAATTTAGCTACTTTAGAATCCACACTTGTTAAACTTAGAGAAGGACAAAAAGCTTGGGCAAAAGTAAGCCTAACAGAGCGTTTGGCTTGTATTGTACGGTTTGGTGAGCTTATTAAGGCAAATGTTAATGAACTGGCTCAAATACTTACTGCTGAGACAGGTAAACCATTGCAACAGTCCTTAAATGAAATCAATGGAGCACAAAATCGAGTAGACCATTTGAAGCAATATGCCGAAAAATGGTTAGCTAGTGAGACGTTGGTAGACTCTGGAGATACACACGAAAAAATTGTCTATGAGCCTTTAGGTGTTATTGCCAATATTTCTGCTTGGAATTTTCCTTATAATGTAGGGTACAATGTGTTTTTGTATGCACTAGTTGCAGGAAATACAGTGCTATATAAGCCTTCAGAGTTTGCCTCACTGACAGGGAAGCAATTTGAAAAATACTTGTACTTGGCTGGAATTCCTGAAAATGCTTTTCAATGTGTAATTGGAGGTGGTGATTTGGGGCAGTTAATTTTGGAAGCAGATTTAGATGCTTACTTTTTTACAGGTTCTTACAAGACAGGGAAGCATATAGCTCAAACTGTTGCGCCTAAAATGGTGCCTGTGCAGTTAGAATTAGGAGGGAAAGATCCATTGTATGTAAGAGCGGATGTACCAAGTGTGAAACAAGCGGCTGTTAATGCTGCCGAAGGTGCTTTTTATAACAATGGGCAAAGCTGTTGTGCTGTAGAACGTATTTATGTAGCAAATGAAATTTATGAGGAGTTTGTAGAAGAGTTTACCCAAGAAGTAAAAGGCTATAAAATGGGCGATGCTACAAGCCTAGATACATTTATAGGGCCGTTGACTAGAGATGAGCAGTTAGATGTATTAAAAACACAGGTAGCTGATGCTCTTGCTAAAGGAGCTAAGTTGACAACAGGTGGCAAGGAGGCAGAAAGAAAAGGTTATTATTTTGAACCTACAGTATTGATCAATGTAGATCATTCTATGTTAGTGATGAAAGAAGAATCTTTCGGGCCTATTATTGGCATTCAAGCTGTCCAAAATGATGAGGAAGCTATTGACTTAATGAAAGATACTGAATATGGCCTAACTTCAGCGGTTTTTTCTGCAAATGAAGAAGAGGCTTACGCTGTTTTATCTCAAATGAATACTGGTACAGCTTATTGGAATTGTTGTGATCGAGTTAGTCCTAATTTACCTTGGTCTGGACGCAAAAACTCAGGTTTGGGGTCTACTCTCTCTTCACAAGGGATTCGTGCATTTGTGCAGCCTAAGGCTTATCATTTGAGACAAGGGTAGTAGATTTTAAAAGAGAGTGTAGAATTACATATCTTCTTAAAGTGAAATTATACATAAAGGTATAAAAAGAAAAAGACCTTAATCTTGTAAGATTAAGGTCTTTGTGGCCTCGGGCGGACTCGAACCGCCGACACACGGATTTTCAGTCCGATGCTCTACCAGCTGAGCTACAAGGCCAGCCACTTTGCTTGAAAGCGTGTCAAAGATAGCATAATTATGTTTAGATAAACAAACTTTTCTTAAAATAATTTCAAGAAAAGTTATTTTTTTTCAATTTGGTAGATCATCACCTTATTCGGATAATGCAAGTAAAGGTGTTCTTGCGCGATGCAAACTTGTTGCAGATTCTCATGATTAACAGGGAGTTCTATTTCTGAAGTTTGCAAAATATTTAAATCAAAGCTCTTCAAAATGGAGTTTTCTAGATAGAATAATTGATCTTCGTATACTTGAAAAAAATCTAAAGAAATAAGTTCTATTGTTTGTAAATAGCCTCCAAATAGATCAAAAACCATAATTCCTTCTGCTGGATTATTCAGATAAACACGATTATTGTACTCAATCAAAAAACTAGAATTAATAGCTTCGTCCACCAATAAAGTGAGATCTGCGCTTTCTTGGAGTACTTCTCCTTGTTGATTTACCTTTTTGAGTGTAGCTGTATTTACATCATAAAACCACAGATTATTATCTTGAGAGATAGCTAAAGCATTAACTTGGAAAATATCTAGGTTCATTAAATCCACACGATATAACTCACTCAATGTACGATCTAAGAATACGATAGTATTATACTCTTGGTAATAAACCAACAGTTGCAAAGGATTACTAACATCTATGTGGGAGATTGCTCCCAAACTGTTTTCGTTATAAGTGTTTAATAATTTACCTGATGTACCATATTTATTCAATTGGTAGTCATCTGCAACAGTATAGAGTTGTTGGAGTTGATCTACAATGATATACTGAGCAGTTTGGTCTAATTGTTTGACCAACTTATAGTCATAGCCTTGAGCGTAAGATAATGTTGCTGTATAGATAGTGATTAGGATGGATATAAATGACTTCATATTATGTAAGACTACCTGATTGGTGTTGGTGTTTAGTAATATCAAAATCAGGATTCTCAAAAGCTTTTAGCTCTAATTGTTCCCCATTAAATACTGCATATGTATTATAGTTTAGCCATTCACCTAGATTGATATAACGACTAGCTTTATTCTGAAGCCTAATGTCTAATGGTAAATGTCGATGACCAAATATAAAAAAATCAGTTTGCGGAAGTTCCTGAACCTTTCCATTAGCATAAAGCAATAACCATTCCTTATCTGCCCCTAAATAGCGTTCTGGTTCTTTTTGGGCAGCTCTACTTTTGCGAGAAAAAAAGTTAGCTAAACCAACTCCTATATCAGGATGCAGCCATTTGAAAAACCATTGGCAAAGTCTATTGGTAAATATTTTTTTTAGGCGTTTGTAGCCATGATCTCCAGGGCCTAAACCATCTCCATGTCCAATAAGGAAGTTTTTGTTCAACAATTCTACTTGTATAGGTTGCGTGTGGACAGGAATGCCTAGTTCTTTGGTGAAGTAGTCAAACATCCATATATCATGATTTCCCGTGAAAAACTGAATGTCGATGCCTTTGTCTTTGAGTTGTGCAATCTTACCTAAAAATCGAATATAACCTTTTGGAATGACCGTTTTGTATTCAAACCAAAAGTCAAAAATATCTCCAACCAAATAAATAGCTTGAGCATCATCAGCAATACTATCCAACCATTTGATGATAAGTTGTTCACGTAATTGGCTGGCTTCGAAAGAAGGAGTGCCTAAATGAAAGTCAGAAGCAAAATATATTTTTTTCATTATCTGATCATGGATTTATACCAAATAGTGTATTAATAGCGTTACAGTAAAGAATTTAGCAACTTCACTCAGTTTATACAACAACCAAATTTTATTCTAAAATTAAGCAAAAAAAGCAAAAAAAAACCAAGTAGCAGCTTTGTTTGAATGCTTTTAGATAAGTTTTGAGTGTATTATAATGAAATTCATATTATTGATATTTTTATATATGTATCAAGAGAGAGGCCTTAGTTTTTGAAAAAAAAAGGTAATACTAGACACTTTAATATGATTTTCTTTATTAAAAAAGCATTAAGAATGTACTAAATTAGCATTGTTTATGTTATAATAGTAGTATATAACTCCCAAAAAAACATATATTTGCGGTATGGAAACAAACGCATTACCCAAGTCACAGTTGCTAAATATATTGTGCTTGGTCTTAATCGCTGGATTGACCCTAAATAGTATAAGCCCTATAACGTCAATTCCCCTTAGTCGTCAACTAGCAGATTATGCTGTTGAACTGATGTTCATATTCCTTTTGGGAGGAGCTTTGATGTTTTTGCTCAAGCAAAATTTCATCATGGCCGTTAGTTTTATTGGCTGTATAGCATTGAACATTTTTCTCAAAGACGCACAGAATCAAACCTTTTCTTATACTACTGCTACCCAAGATTTGGAGCTAACAGTTGCTTATTTGGCTTTGGAGGAAGTAGATGAAGATAAATTAGAAAAACTAGCTAACCTCAATACTAATTTCCTATCCATAGAAGTACCAACTTCAGCTGAATATAGAGCAAAATTAATTCAATATTTAGCTCAGTCTCATCCTTATCAACAAGCTATACAGCAAGACGAAGGTAAGGAGGTATTAATATTTTCTTCTTATCGTTTAGAGGATTTAGATACAATCTATTGCAATGGTGTGCCTAGCTTGGCAGGAGCTATTTATATAGATAGCCTACACGAGCAAATTCGATTTTTAGGAACATATATACCACAAACGCCATTAGATGCTCAAGATTCTTATGAAACTGCAGAAGAGCATTTAACTCATTTGAGTTCTTATCTAAAAACAACTGCTACCACTCAACCTTTGATAACAGTAAGCGAAATTCATCTTAAATCTTGGGCTCCAGAACTGAAAGCGTTCAAAGATTCCAATACACTACATGATAGTCGAATGGATTTAGAGTTCTCTAACTTAGAAAAGCATATTTTTTACTCAGAAGAGTTGGTTTGTACTAGTTTCGAATCTATCTCTTTTGGTGAGGGGGTTGTGGGGACTTATCAGTTTAGAAAATCGACCAGCTCTACAAAAGAAAGCACACCTTCTCAGCTGACACAAGTCATGATGTAGTTAAGCTCGGATGGCTTCTTTTTTTAGGTAGATCTTTCCAGGAGAACATTTTGATTTAAATTTATTGCTACGACCTTTCCAAGGACCTTCTAGTCTGAATTTTCCACGCTTAAATCCAAAGTTAAGCTCCATGATTTTTATGCACCAAGAGGCCTCTCTAGCTGCTAAATCTTTAGAAGTAAGTTTCAATTCTTGTAGGTGTAAATGTAAGCCATCTACAGTGCCGTTTAAGGAAAGTTTACCTTTTAGTCCATTTACTTCTATAGTAGAATATCCACTAATTTTATTTTCCTCAATAGTTATAAACATTTCAAAACTATATTCAGAAGCTATACCTCCTGATTCTTGGGTGAGTTTGCCTACCCATTTACCTTTTAGTTCATGAGCAGCTACCTGTTCTAATTCACTAAGTTGAGCAGATAGCCCTAAACTAATAAAACAAAACACTCCTAATAATATCACCAATCGCATAAAACAATATTTAGTAGAATAATCTCTTTTAGGCTAGCTTTAAAATGTACTATTTTAAACAACTTCCTAGTTTAAAGATACGAAAAAGCTTATTAAGGTTCCACTCAAATAAATTTGTAGATAAAATTTAGAGCAAATACTGATTACCTTTTGAGATATAATACATATACTGAAGAGATTTAAAAACAAAAAGTTAAAATAAAAAAAGTGGTTTGTAATGTTTAGCTT
>JAAEPD010000039.1 GCA_024222455.1 Aureispira sp. | reverse complement strand
TTGCTTTTGGAAAGCAAATATAACTTATTATTTATTTTGAATCAGTACTTATATCCAATAATGTGTATCGCCATCTTTATAAGAAAAATCACTCGGAAGGATGTGCTTTCCTATTTCTGTAAGCTCTGGGATACTTTTAGGATCGGCATCAATAGCTAAATCCAAATAACCATCAAAATTATAATCTCGAATTTCGAAACCACGAGAAGCATAATAAGTATCTTTTACCTGAAAAAAACCTATTGTTTGAATCAGTTTACTTGTTGCTTTATCTCTGATTTCAGCTATACTAAACTCCTCTCCAACATATAATTTGAGTTCATATAAGGAACTTGTTGAATCTATCTGTAAATCTTGTCTACTGTTTTGTGCAAAGCTACTTAGGCTTAACATTAGGAGTAAAACGGTGGCTATTCTATTCATCATAATGGCTGTTTTCGTGTGTTTGATATTAGAATAGATGTTGATATTTCTTATTTGGGTGGGTAGATTAAGAAGTCTGTCTTTTTTCCTGTGCCACTCGGCCAATATCACGAGTGACCGCAACGCCTAATATAACAGCAGATAAAAGGATTCCTATGCGCCATAGCAATACGACATTTTGTTCTGACCAAGAGATAGCGATTAGGACAATACCAATCACTCCTTCTATAATAATAATTGGTTGGGCCAAAAAAGCTAAAGTAGTTAGATTTTGAAAACTTCGGAAAAGTATAAAAGTAGTAGATAATAGTTAATTTGTGAGTTTAAAAACCAGAAAATGATGTTTAAAGAGTACATAGAAGCCTTGCAAGAAACTCAGTCTGACCC
>JAAEPD010000038.1 GCA_024222455.1 Aureispira sp. | reverse complement strand
TTAGCTTATTTTCTGTAAATTGAACATTCATAAAGATTGGTTTGACTGTTTTTAGATTTTTTCTACAAATCAAATTTACAAAACTTTACAAATCAATCTTTTATTCCTTGTTCTAATCCTTAGTTCACGTTAATGTAATATCGAACCCTAATGATCCTATTAATGCAGGTACAGACAAACAAATCTGTAGAGGAGACACTACTACACTGGTAGCGACAACAGCTGCAACCAATATTCAAAATATAACTTGGTCACCCAATATAGGTTTGTCTAACCCCAATAGTTTGACTACCAAAACAAGTCCTAGCAGTTCTATGTGTTATACAGTTACCTTAGAATATACAGATGGTTGTATCTCCAAAGATCAAGTCTATGTAGAGGTTGTAGATGAGCCTTTAATGGCAGTCTATCCACAATCTGCAAATGTTTGTGGGGGAACTACTTTTACTTTATCAGCTACAGTGAATACTACAGGCATGAATTTCAATTGGTATGGCCCTAATATGACAGCTTTGGGGACAGGAACTATCAATTCAAACACATCTATTTTGAACATTACAACACCTGCAGCAGCAGGTAGTTATACCTATACAGCAGTTTGCCAAAACCCAATTACACTTTGTTCAACTACAGAACTAATTACACTACATGTACTTAGCCCAACATCCCAAACCAAACATATTTATGCATCCAATACAGGGACAGTGAGTGCAGCAGGAACAACACTTGCTCCAACCACTTTAGAAGAAGCTATAAAGCGAGCAGCTTGCGATAATACCATTATAAAAATGGATACAGGTGTGTATATTATAGATAGTACCTTGTCTATTCCTAGTTATATCACCTTAGAAGGTGGTTTTATGCAAGGGAATGCGTGGAAAAAAACATCAGAAGCAGGAGCTACAATAATTAGACGCTCAGCACTAAATCCAGAAGGATTTCCTAATGCACAGCGATTAGTAGCTTTAGCTGTCTTGAGCAGTCAAAACTTTAGGTTACAAGATTTAACTATAGAAACAGTAGATGCAGCCAATCCAGGAATGTCAACCTATGGTTTGCATATGCAAAATGCTTCGGAATATACCTTAGCTCGTGTGCAAATTTTTCCAGGTAATGCTGGAAATGGAGCTAATGGTGCAGATGGATCTAGTCGATCTGGTGCAGCAGGAACACATCCAATGGATGGTGTATCTGGCCAAAATGGTATAAATGGATCTGCTGACCCCTTACAAGGTGGTGGTGGAAATGGAGGTATTGGCGGTTTTGCAACATTTATTGTGCCTGGTGGTGCAGGTGGCACTACTGGTGGAACTCAAGGATCTACTGGTCAAGATGGAGGAGATGTCAATCCTGCTACTATGACTCAATGTACCCGAAATGGAGGTTCTGGTGGTGGTGGTGGTTCTGGAGGTTGTTCCAACTGTGTAACTAGCGGAAATATAGCAAATACAGGTTATGATGGTGGCTATGGTGGGCGAGGGGGCTCTTCTGGAATAGCTTGTAGCAATGATCCAATTTGGGGCAATCCCTATTTTGGTACTTGTGGTTCTGGTTTTAGTGGTACTCCTTTTGGTTTTGGAACAACTACTTCTTCTGGCATAGGTGGTGTGTCAGGAGCAAATGGGACAGATGGGGTTACTGGTCAGACAGGAGAACCAGGTTGTGACGGTGCTTTGGGTAGTTTAGGTAACCATACTGTTGATTTTCCCTTTTGGACATCTGGAGAGCAAGGGCAAAAAGGAGAGAATGGAACAGCTGGTTCTGGTGGCGGTGGTGGTGGTGGTTCTGGAAATAATGGAGGTAATTCTGGCAACGGCGGTGGCGGCGGCGGTGGCGGTGGCGCTGCAGGTGAAGGTGGATATGGTGGTAGTGGCGGTGGCGCTTCTTTTGGAGCTTATATTGTAGATAATGGCATTAATGGAACTATTGTAGATTGTAAGATTATTGCTGGGACCCCAGGATTGGGTGGTGTTGGTGGTATAGGTGGAACAGGAGGACTTGGTGGTGCTGGTGGGGCTGCAAGTTCTGCTAATGGTCTAATGAGTGGTGCTGGTGGAGATGGAGGTGCAGGCGGAAATGGTGGAAATGGAGGAGATGGACAAGCAGGACTTCAACAGAATATATATGTAGGAGGAACTAGTTTTCCATTGATTATGGCTGACTCGTCACATGATTTTGCTTCAGAAGCTATTATTTGGGTGACAGATGTGAATACAATAGGCCAAACTGTAGAGTTTGTAGATCCCAATTTGCCAATAACAGCAGCTAGTACCAACTGGGATTTTGATGTTTATAGCAACAATGCTATCCCTGCTACAGGAATCAATAATTCTGACACTACAGAATATAGTATTAATGGTAGATATACTATTGCACATGCTACACATAACTATGAAGGTTTTCACCATATTATTTTTAATTCTGACCCTAAGCCTAATATAAATACAACGGCCAATTCAATAACTAGTGATACCATGCAATTGTGTGTTGGAGATTTTGCAGCCTTTTATAGCGATAAGATTGGAGATACTATTGTTTGGGATTTTGATGGAGCTATCCCTAACCCAGGTAATGTACAGAATACCTCTTTTGTACAGTTTAATGCAAGTGGGATTTATACCATCACCTTAAGATTGGCTACCAATTGTTGTGGCGTATCACCTATTGATACTATGTATTTGTATGTCAATGATCAACCAACAGCCATAGGTTCAGGAGATATTTATTATTGCAAAGGAGGTTCAGGTATTTTAAGCCTTACAGGTCTATCACCTATGGATACAGTGATTTGGTCGCCTACTAATGATATAAGTCTTATAGGGCAAGATTCCGCTTTGGTCAACCCAGACAGTACAATGACTTATATTGCAAATATTTACAGAAAAACGACTATGGCAGGTCAAACTAACCTTTCTTGTCCATTGTCTATACCTTTTAATGTAGTTGTTCAAAATCCTGCACAAATCAGCTTAACTGCTACAAATTTGACTTGTAACAATGATGGAACAGCAACTGTAGCAGTTACTAATGGCCTAGGGCCTTATGCTTATAGTTGGTCTAATGGAAATTCCACTACTACAGCAGCAACTTCTAATACAATTACAGGATTAGCTTCTGGTATTTATACTGTTACGGTTTTAGATTTAGGTACTATAAATTCTTGTGATACAGTAGCACAAGTATTTGTCTATCCTGGAATGGCTGCACCTAGTTTAGGTGTTTTTAATAGAGTAGATCCTAGTTGTGTTGGTACTAATGATGGTCAGGCTATGGCTATGGTAGTGAATGGGACAGCCCCCTACGATTATGTATGGACAGGTCCGATAGTAATTGCATCAGACACTAATGTTGTTAGCCAAATGGCTACTGGACTTATTCCAGGAACCTATTCGGTTACTGCTACAGATGCTTTGGGCTGTGAAGATGTTACCTCTTTTGTAATTGTAGATCCTGCTCCACTTAGTGTGCATGTCCATTCCGTGACGAATCCTAGCTGTTTGAATGATAGTAATGGCGAAATAATTATAGAAGGTTTTGGGGGCACTGGGATTTATGCCTATACTTGGAATGATGGAACGACTGCACAAAACAATACGATAGGAACGCTCTCCTCAATAGACTCTGGAGATTATCAAATCACAGTTGCAGATGCAAATAGCTGTGAGGCATATACTACAATTACTCTAATTTCACAGAATCAGGATAGTGCAGGGATTAATCCTAATCTTAGTTTAGTAGGTGCCAATCCTCAACTATTTCTTGGAGATAGTTATGTTATTGATGGTTATTCTAGCGATTCAGCTAATCTTAGTTATAGTTGGTCACCTTCAAGTAGTTTATCTTGCAACAATTGTTTGAATCCTGTAGCAAATCCTACTCAAACAACCACCTATTATTTTTCCGCAACACCTTCTGGGTCAAGTTGTGTGTTTGAGGACTCTATTACCATAGAGGTTTATCCTAATGCACCCATCGACACCTTGTATTTTGGAGTGGAACCAGACTCTACCTTATCAGGATGTTTAACTTTACCTGCCTTTATAGCAGGGACACAAGGAAGTTTTGGACATATTGGAGCATCACTTTCAGGGAGTTTAACCCATCCAAGCTTTGCTTGTTTTGATTTTGTGGCAGGATCTGTGGCAGGGGCTTTAGATACACTAGTTTTAGTGGCTTGTGAGCAGCTCTGCGATACAACAATTGTAGTTATAGCAACCAATACTTGTGTTTGGCCTGGAGATACCAACGACGATCAAATTGCTAATAATGCAGATTTGTTGCCTATTGGCTTACATATGGGAGCTACAGGTTTATTGCGTCCTAATGCCAGTATAACTTATACTTGTCAACCAGCTCCTGATTGGGGTGTGGGGACTTTAGGGCAATCTACAACAGACATAAAACACATAGATGCTGATGGAAATGCAATGATAAATAATGACGATACTTTAGCTATTGTACAAAACTGGGGACAAATACACCTTAGAGGAAGTGGGGGCAGTTCTTCTGCTGGAGTTCCTTTGTATGTAGATACTTTAGTTGCTAACCCTGGTGATACTCTGCATTTACCAATTTTATTAGGTGATGCAACGAATATAGTTACAGATGCTTATGGCCTTGCTTATTCTATTGATTATGATCAGACTAATATTAAAGCAAATTCGGTATATGTAACCTATGATAATTCTTGGATGGGAACAAATCTGAATACACTAAACCTCCAAAAAGATTTTTATGCCCAAGGAGAGCTAGAAACAGCCTTGACTAGAACTACTCAAATACCTATAAGTGGATTTGGTCAAATAGGAACTTTGCACTTGATTATAAAAGATGTAGTCTCGTTGGGAGGGATGGGAGCTGTGCGCCTAGATTTTGAGGTTAGAGATGTAACTTTAATAGATCATTTGGGAAACTTAATACCTGTAGATAATAAACTAACACAGGTTTTGGTTGTAGATCCTACTACTTCTGCTACCATGTTAGAAGATAAAGGAAGTTCTATTAGAATAGTGCCCAATCCAGCTAGTTATCATTTAGATATTAGTACTACAGATCAGTATATAGAAAAAGTAGTTTTATATGCTTCGGATGGAAGGAGAATAAAAACTCAGATAGAGGCGGGACAAATAAATGAATTACGACTGAATCTAGAAGAATTGCCTAGTGGGTTATATGTAGTAACTGTCCAAACAAATCAAAAGGTTTACAATCGACAGATTATAATTAAACGATAGGTTTTATTGCACTTGTTGTGATGAGGGATTTAGTGTGTCAAAATAGACAATAAATACTTTAAAGAGTTTATTTTTAGGAGTTTGAAGACCTTGTTGAGACAAGTGTATTCTCTTTTTAGTAAGAAAATATATTCCTGTTGAGAAAAAAAATGAAGGAGAGAGGTAACCTTTTGGGAATTGTAACCATAAAGGTATAAATCCAAACAAATAAACAACCTCAATCCCAACTCAACACAAAGAAATAAGCAAACCAAAACCCAAACAAAGACACAAGGTTTGCTGAAATGCAAAAGAGTACTTTCTTACCAGAGAGTACTCTTATTTTTTTGTCTATTCCTATCAATCGGATATTTTATATCGAATATAATTATAAGTTGGTCGAACAGAAGTTAGTCTTCGGAATCTTTAAAAGATTGTGCTAGTTTTTCAGGGGTAACTAATATTAGTTATGTAGATAAAACTGAAAATGAAACACGAATTTTTTTTTGAGACCTATCCTTTATTAAGACTTTATCTAGAGCCTGGAGAGCAGGTTCGTGCAGAGACTGGTGTGATGTCTAGCTACAAAGGCGAGATAGAACTACAAAGCAAAATGCAAAAATGGACTCTACGCAACTGGTTTGCTAGTTTTATGGGCAAAAGTTTATTTAACAATACATTTATTGCCAAAACTGCAGCTGAGATTAACTTTGCTCCAGATAGCATTAGCAAAATTTACTATAAAGAATTGGATGGAACTACCAATTTTTATGTGATGCCAAGTTCTTATTTAGTATCAACCAAAGAGGTAGATTTTAAATTAGAATTTCTAGGCGTAAAAAGCTGGTTTTTTGGTTCTAACATGGGTATGCTCAATGTGAAAGGAAGTGGTTCTTTATTCCTTTCTGCTCGTGGAGATATTGAAACAATAAAACTAAAAGAGGGCGAAAAATTGATTGTAGATGAGTCTTTCTTAGTAGCTTTTGAACAATCAATAGATTATAAAGTAAGAAGTTTAGGCCTGAAGAATACGATTTTTAGTGAAGAAGGTTTTGTTGTTGAACTTACTGGTCCAGGCCAGGTAGTGACACAAACGCGCAAACATTTTGAATCTTCTTCGGGAGGATTCATGAGTAGTGTTTTTGGGATATTTTTTTGATGTCAGCTTATTATACTCTGGTTTAGTTTTCGTTTGTGGGTTCAGCCTTTTTGGGCTGAACTGTTCTAAAAGCCCTAAGGGATTTATTGTAAAAATGCATATAAATTGCCAAAATCAGGAAGGGTATAAACATTAAATTAGGACCACTAAAAAGCATAGGTACAACAAAGCAAATCCCTGTTAATATCACTATTATAGAATTAATAAAGAGTGCTTTGTTAGCCTTTTCTTTAGCCATCTTCAATTCTTCTCGGCTAGCATTATTTTCTACCAAATGACAATAAGCATACATTTGTTTATAGTTCTGGTAGAAAGGAAGTCCAGCAATTAGGATAACTACAATACTAATTTGCCAAAATAGCATCATACCTGAGCTGTTTTGAACATCAAAAAGCTCTAAGGCTTTGCAACCAGAGCATCCTAAACTAATAAAGGCTAAAAGAGTGAATTGTAAAGTTTTTTTAGAAGGCATAGCTTATCCGATAAAGGCCATTTTGATTTGAGCAATAAATTCTAAAAATAAAAGAGGCTTAAGTAAACCTGTGAAAACAAATCCCCAAACACTTCCCCAGAAGTGAGCATCATGGCCAATGTTATCTGTACCATTTTTACTCATATAAGAAGAGTAGAGTAAGTATCCAATACCCATGATAATAGCAGGGATTTTGACAAATGGGAGGAATATAAGGGTTAGCTCTGCTGTAGGGATAAACAATATAAAGGCAAAAACGATCCCAGATACGGCACCAGAAGCCCCCAAAGCATGGTAACCATCATGGTATCTATGTTTGAAGAAAGTGTAAGTGGAGGCAGCTACTAGCCCTAATACATATAAGGCCAAGTACAGAATCATACCTAAACTTCCAAAATACATTCGATATAAAATTTCAACAGTTTTGCCAAATTCAAATAGAACAAAAGCATTGAAAATTAAGTGCATCCAGTTGGCATGAATCAAGCCTGCACTCAAGAAACGATACCATTCTCCATGTTGTTGTATGCGAGAAGGGGTGAACATCATTCGCCAATACAAGGTCTGATCATTGAATGCTCTATATGATACAAATACTGTAGCTACTACTAATATAGATGTAATAGGAGCTTGCAAGAATATAGGTGCATCACCATCAGGTGCAAATAGTAATAAAATATCCATAAAAAAATTATCTTTATATTCTAATTGTTGTAGAGCAACTTTGTCCATGAACTTATTTCTAATAAATGGACGCTTAAGAGCACAAAAGTACAAAATAAAACGAAAGATTATGAGTTATCGAAGCCATGTTTGGAAAGAGATAGTAGATTCGCCAATAGGCTTTGTTGCAACTAATAATTGGGTGCAAGTTTATGTAGATCAAATGTTGCCTATGACAGAGCAGCTTTTGAGAGAGGCTAAAGCACGGGGCGAAACACCTCCAGCATTTTTTCATGTGCTTACTAATATTGCTCAAACCATACTAGCTTCTGTAGGTTTTGAGCCCTTGAGCAATGCTTATCAGAGCCTTGATCCAGCCTTAGTTGTCACAGAGATAAAAAACACCTTTAATATTGCTTGTTGGGCAGCCTTTGATAGCCAAGAAACATCTTGTTAGTCTATGAAAGAGACCAAATATGAAATAGAGACTTATTATTCTCCTCGAAAAGTGTTGGAGAAAGTGAAAGGTGAAAATATTGGATTTGTGGCAGAGATTTTTGAGGAGGATCAGGAGTTTACGCTAATACCTCTTGCAAAACAAAATGTTAAGTTGTTTTGTAAACTAAAGATTGTCAATAGTCAAGTTGTTGTGAAAATAGATGCGGTTGAGAGTAATCTAGCTAAAAACAATGCAATAAAAAGGGTTGGTATTGTATTAGAGTTTATACAAGCTATCTTATATATAGGGCTATTCTTGTATGTGTTTTCTTTTTTTTCTAGAGTTTTAGTGATACGAACTTTGTGTATTATTTTAGGAGTTATTGTGATCGCTTATTTAATAAGTGCAAAAGGTCGGAAGAAAAAAATAAATAAGAGAAAAGTTGATGTAAAATATGTTTTAGAGCAATTGTCTGTGTTAATTAACGGGGAAATAATAGAAGGGTAAAATAGCTTAAGCTTATGGAAGAAACCAAATATGAAATAGAAACCTACTATTCTCCTCGAAAAGTGTTGGAGAAGGTAAAGGCAGAAAAAAACAAGTTTAATATTGAACTTTTTGAAGAGGATCAGGAGTTTACCTTAGTTCCTAAGGATAACATGGACATTAAATTGTTTTGTAAATATGAGACAGTAAATGGACGTACCATTATCCATATTGATGCAGTAGAAAGTAGTATAAAAGGAGCAAAGGGATTGGAAAAGACTTATAATGGATTATGGACCTTACAGTTTGGTTTTTCTGTATTGATAGGCTCCTTTTTTCTCTCTTACATCTTACCTCAAGCTCTAATGATTTTTATAGTTATGGCTATTTTATTGGGAGCTATGTATTGGACAGGTACTTATGGTACCACAAGAACCAACGAAGATGCAGAGGCAAATGGTATTAATAACGTTAAGCAGTTAGAAGCTTTATTTAACGGGGATATAATTAAAAAAATAAAAGGATAAATGAGCTATTTTAATGTCCTCTAAATGGTTTAAATCCTCCGTCTTCAGACGGAAAAGACTTAAGTCCTTGCAAATGGTTATCTTAGCAAGATGAAAAATTACACAAAAGCAAGTCATACGATTTATCATCATAG
>JAAEPD010000037.1 GCA_024222455.1 Aureispira sp. | reverse complement strand
CTATGATGATAAATCGTATGACTTGCTTTTGTGTAATTTTTCATCTTGCTAAGATAACCATTTGCAAGGACTTAAGTCTTTTCCGTCTGAAGACGGAGGATTTAAACCATTTAGAGGACATTAAAATATAATGCATAAACGTAGCTGCAATATTCGGCTGATTGAGTAACACATAGCAAAATCCGTCTTGGTTGATTGTATAATTCTTAAATACAACAAACCCAAAATGTATAAACTGTATCAAGAGTTGTATTCCAAACAACAATACTCCTATCCCATATATCCACAGGAATAGGTATTGAATATCCAAAAACGAACTGCTTGACACAACTGAGTTCTCCTTCATTTCTTGAGGTACATCTGGAGAAACAAATTCATTAGAAATTGGAGCGTCTAGAAAAAAAGCCTCCTCACTCAAAACCTCTTGTTCTGAAAGTGTATACTCGATATTGATAGGTTTATCAGATGCCCATACATTTGGCAAAGGAATCTGGATAAGCCCTGTCACTACCAAAGGCAGAGAAACAGAAAGGGCTAAAATAGCGATCAAAGTTTTTCGCCTTAGGCCAATTGTGCTTTTGTTTTTTATCAAAACAACATAGACCAAGTGCAAAATACTTAATGTTACTGCTGAGAGTAAGAGGTATTTTCCTAGACTCATATTTTAATATTGTGCTTTATGTATAGTAATAGTTAAAACTTAGGTAGAAAAGCTTTAGGATCTACCTTTTTGCCATTCTGAATGAGTTCAAAATGCAAATGCGGTTTCACACTCTTACCTGTATTGCCAACCGTTCCAATAATATCCCCTTGTTTGAGCTCTTGCCCAACCTTCACCCCAATAGATTGCATGTGTCCATACAGTACACTAATTGTCTCATCAACAGCTAAGACCACATTATTGCCATAGCCTTCATCAGACTGTTGTACTCGAACTACTACAGCATTTTTTACGGCCAATAAGCTAGTCCCTTCAGGAGCAACTAAATCAATACCTGTATGTAGTTTTTGGATTTTGCTTACAGGATGGGTACGCATACCAAATCCTGATGCTTTTTTGAATTGACCTTCAGTAATTGGCAAGATAAAACTATCATTATCTTCTAATAAAACAGATTCGTTAATTGGCCCTGATTGAAATGCAAAACAACAAAAAAGTAGTGCAAATACAGGTAGTAAAAAGAGTATTCTGTAAGCCGAAAGCTTACTAAATGATTTATTTTGAGCTATCATTTTTATACGATTTAATGTTAGTGATTGATTAAAATGGTTCCCAAAACTGAACTGTATTGAAGGACATGCATATTTGATAATTAACTGCTGATAAGAAATAGCATCAATGCCACTATCCACAACAACTTTATCTACCTGATATTCATGTACAGCAACCAATTCCTTCCGAAACCAATAGATGAAAGGATTAATCCACTGAAAAACGCATAAAATTTCTGTAAGTAATCTATCTATACTGTGTTGGTGCCTAACATGTATTTTTTCATGTTTGGCAATAAGCAGACAATCATCTGACAACCAAATTGCTTTGCTCACAAAAATATAATTCAAAAAGGTGAACGCAAGCCCCTTGTCTTGTAAAATGACGTATTTGTAGCCATCTTTTTTGATGACTTCATTATTGTATATAATAAAGTAGAAAACGAGCACTCGAAAAAGAAATCGTATGGCTAAAACTAAAGCCCCTAGCAGATATAACCCTGATAAATATTTCCAAAATATTATCCAAAAGTTATAATTATTGCTTTCTAAAACAAGTAAACTATTCAGTTCTACTTCATAAAATTCATTAAAACCAGTATATATAAAAGGATCTCCAAACTGAGCAACAGTACTAATGCTCAACAAATCTATTTGAATAAAAGGCAGCACTATCGCTAATCCCCAAATAGACATTAAGACTATCCGTCTAAGCCTAAAACTTATCTGCTTACGCAAGAATAAATAATATAGCAAAAGACAAATATTCAATGCCACAGTAGAGACTATAACGTATCTAAGAATGGTCATTCCTTATTCTTTTTTTTATCGGCAATTTGCTTCTCAATAATTGATTTCATTTGCTCCAACTCATCAACAGACAATTCATCATCTTTAGCAAAAAACGAGGTGAATTTTGTTGGTGAGTTATTAAAAAAGCGAGCAAAAAAGCCCTTAAAAAAGGTTGCAGAATAATCCTCCTGACTTTTTAATGGATAGTACTCATGTGTCTTTCCATAAGTATTGTACCCTATATATCCTTTTTTCACCAAAACCCTTATTACTGTCGAAACAGTAGTGTATGCAGGTTTAGGTTCATCATAGGCATCTATAATATCTTTTAGGAATGCTTTTTCAAGCTTCCAAAGATGATGCATAACTTGTTCTTCAGCTTTTGTTAATCCTTTCATGAAACAAATGTATGACTATTTTTATAGTAATACAACTATTTATATAGTAACACAGATGCGCCATTTAGCCAAGTAGCTGATAATCAAAAACTAAAGTCTTTGGAAAAAATAAAAAAAGGCCTTAGGGATATCCTAAGACCAAGAGATTTGTAATATTTTGTACTATTTTTAAAAGTAATTTGACTTCTAAAGAGAGTAAAACCCTACTTAACCAAAAATTCATCAATAAACAACCAAGCATCACTTCCTGCTGCATCATGCCAGACTGGGCAAGAACGAATATTGTATGCTTTCAACTTAACAAAACGAGCTTTAGCATCTTCTAACCTCAAATCAAAATCTTTAATTAACTGACCATCCGCTTGTGGAGAAACATCATTTTTCACTATTCCCACAGATTTAAATTTCTTACCTTTTTCAGAAATAAAATATTCCACTTGAAAAGGAAAAAATATCCAAGAATCTTGTTTTTGATTGTAACCAGAAGCCAAGTATCGAATAGGCATTTCCTCTCCTAAATCAATGGTAATCTCCATATCTACTTTTTGCACAGCTTGCCAATGTCCATCTCTAAAATTAGTAGTTCCACGCACTCCATCTGTTGTAGCAGCATTTCCTCCACCTGTGTAATAAGCACTATACTCATAACTCAACTCTGGTTCAATCCCATTAGCTAAATGTCTATCAAAATGGCGTTTAAGAGGTTCTCCATAAGCTTGTCCATCCTTGAATGCTTGTGCCCACAGATCAACTGTTTGGTATAGTTTGGCAGCTCGCTCGTATTTCAGGCTAGTGGAATCTGGTGCTGTATTATCTAAGTTATAATAGACCTCTAAATTAGGAGCCCCAGCCAAAAGTTCTATTTCTATTTCCTTTTTTTCTGTGGTTGTATTTTTCAGACGAATAGCAACTGTTTCTGCTCCATACTTCACTCCCAAAGCATCTAGAATTGGATATTGCTGCTGCACACGTTGATAAAATTCTGCATAATTTCGGTGATGAGGGTAAGACCACAAAACCTCAGCCATTGCCAACATTCTAGGAAACATTCTATTGTCCAAAACAGAGTCATTAGGTACCCATTCTGTCCACATATTACACTCTCCTCCCATCAAATAAGCTTTTGAACTATCTGAAGTTCCCTCTGGAATAGGATCAAAATTATAGACTTTTTCTAAATCAATCGAATTTAGTGCATAATCAAAATAAGCATGGCTGGTAGGTGAAGCTATTGCATAATGTTGCTCTTGGATAGCCTCTTTAGCCCCATTCATACCTCGCCAAGACTGCACAATAGCATTAGGAGCTAAACCTCCTTCTAATATCTCATCCCAACCAATCAACTTCTTGCCTTTGGATTCTAAAAATTTAGCTATTCTTTTGATAAAATAACTTTGCAACTCATGCTCATCTTCCAACCCTTCATTTGTTATTCGTTTCTGGCATTTAGCGCAATGCTCCCAACGATACTTAGGTGCTTCATCTCCTCCTATATGTATATATTCACTAGGAAAAAGCTCTATGACCTCAGTCAAAACATCCTCCAAAAACTGAAAAACGGTATCATTCCCAGCACAATATATATCCTTAAATACGCCCCATTCTGTTCCAACTTCTAGTTGTTTTCCAGTACAAGAAAGGTAAGGATAGGCAGCCAAAGCTGCTTGACTATGACCAGGAAGTTCTATTTCGGGTACAACATTGATATGTCTAGTTTTTGCATAAGCTACAATCTCTCTAATATCTTCTTTACTATAAAAACCTCCATACTTACTCCCATCTTTTTCTGTGCGCCAAGCCCCAATTTCTGTGAGCTTAGGATACTTATCTATAGCTATTCGCCAACCTTGATCTTCTGTGAGGTGCCAATGCAAGGTGTTCATTTTGTAATAAGCCAATAGGTCTATATACTTCTTGACTACCTCTTTGCTAAAAAAATGTCGACTACAATCCAACAGCATTCCTCTCCATGGAAATTTAGGGGCATCAACTATTTTCACAGAAGGAATGCCCCAAACGCTGTGTTTTTGGTTTTGATGGAATTGGGCAGGCAACAACTGTCTAAGAGTTTGGATAGCTCTAAATATACCTTCATTAGAAGCTGAACTAATTTCTACTTGGGTAGAATCTACAGTAAGTCGGTAAGATTCAGGCATCGGAAGCCCCTTGATTATTTCTTTTTTTAGTTGGATATTAAATCCTTCAGATTTTGCAACTTGCTCTATTTCAAAATCTGAAGCAGCATTTATCAATTCTTTTAGATACTTAGCTTCTACTTCCAGACCTGCATCACAAACAATTTTTGTTGATTTATTGAGTAGAAAAAAACCATCCTTCTCTTCCAAACTATTAGGTTGCGGAATTATAGAATAGTTGTTATTGACTATAGGGGTAGGTTCCTTGATTGGAGCGCAAGAAAATGCAAAAATCAAGAATAAAAGGCAGCTATACTTAAGCATTCTTTTCTGTTTTATGATGATGGTAGAATGCTACAAAAATAGAGAATTTACAAGTAAATTAGAATACGCTAAGCTCTTTTTCTAAAGTAACTACAATTGCTTCAGTTGTGCTAAATCCATAACCATAGCCGAAACCATAGCCATAGCCTCCAGATGCTTTTAAATCCCATGTAGTCCCCTTATTGTGATCTAGATCATAGTCATAATTACCACCTATAACTGGAACCATACTAATTACTCGCCAACCATTTTCAGCCATTTTATTCAAAACAACCTCCATACTTTTGGTAAGTTTAGTTGCATCTTTTTTAGTAGAAGAATAGCCTATTGGATTTGTGTCAATTTGTTTTTCTATAATTGGTTCCTTCTTTATTCTGTGGACAAAAATTCCCTTTTTCTCTACTTCCTTAAACCCTACAACCTTATCTTTCTCTACATTCTCTACTAACACCTCTGGACTAAGGTCAAATTTCAAGACTTTGTACTCAAATCTTTTCATAAATCTCTACCATTTTTTCATATACTTAGTTTCCACCATTTCATTACGTTCTGGAGTACGCAAAGCATAATTAAACCCATTATAAATACTATACCCTCCATGTCTTCCTTTACGATCTATGGCCAAAAATCCAACTTGCTGACCTTCCACAGATTTATGCTTAGCCATAATACGCTCAATAGCCTTTTTGCAAGCCTTTTCAGGAGAATATCCCTGACGCATCAGCTCCACAATCAAATGGCTACCTACTATTCTGATCACCATCTCCCCTACACCTGTAGCACAAGCAGCACCAACTTCATTATCCACAAAAAGCGAAGCGCCTATTATAGGAGAATCTCCTACACGACCATGCATTTTGTAAGCTAATCCACTAGTAGTACAAGCGCCCGAAAAATCACCTGCCTGATCTAAAGCGATCATTCCTATAGTGTCATGATTTTCTATATTAACAGGTGTTTCGTAGTTAGATGTTTTTTTCCATTTTTCCCAAGCAGCCTTTGTTTCTGGTATCAACAAGTCTTTACGTTCAAAGCCGTTTTGCAAAGCAAAGAGCTGAGCCCCTTTACCTGCTAGCATTACATGAGGTGTTTTCTCCATTACCATGCGAGCTACAGCAATAGGGTTTTCGATATCCTCCAAAAAAGCAACTGAACCACAATCACCTTCTTCATTCATAATACAAGCATCCAACGTAACATGCCCATCACGATCAGGAGTCCCGCCTATGCCTACACTACGGTTCGTAGGGTCTGACTCTGTCACCATTACACCTTTTTCTACAGCATCTAAGGCCTTTCCTCCTTTAGACAATAGCTCCCAAGCAGCAGCATTGGCATCCATTCCATGATTCCAAGTTGAAATTACTAAAGGTTTTTCCCATTTTTTGCACTCTTCTTGACCTAAGGAAGGAGAAGTTGCCCAAGATTTATTAGAAAATCCCAAAAAGCTGCTTAGTGCTGCCCACTCTAAAAATTTTCTTCTACGCATAGTAAAACGATTTAGTAATGACTATAAAACAAGGAGCTACCAACTGGCAGCCCCTTTAAATAACTATTTTTTCTGTTCTTTTAGCAATTTTTTAGCTTGTTTTATCCATTCATCTTTCTCTATTCGGCTAACAGAAAAATTAATAGACTCTGCTATAATTTCTGCATCTTTTGCTTTTAAGTTAGCTAATTGCTTATAAGATGTAATACCAACTCCTTTAAGTTTCTTAGCCGTTGCTGGTCCTATTCCTTTTATCTTTGTTAGGTCATCATCTCCACCTGCTTTTTCAGAACTTTTAGCTTTAGCCTTTTTAGCTGGCTTAGCTTTCTTTGGTTCTTTTTTAGGCTTCGGAGCTGGTTTAGGCATCAGAGCTTGTGCTTGTCCTTTCCAGTCATCTCGTTGCATACGACCAACAAAAAAGCCTATAATTTCGGTAACTAAGTCCTTATCCTCATCTGTTAGATTAACAATTTGTGCATAAGTATAAATACCTAAAGCGTTCAATTTGTCTTCTGTATAAGCCCCAACACCTTTGATTTTTTTCAAATCATCCTTATCTGTAGCATTGGCTTCTCCTATTTTAGAAAAATCCAATTTAGATTTTTGTTCAGCAATATTTGCTAATACGTCTTCCTTTGATGGTTTAGCTTTTTTGGCAGCCTTAGGGGTTTTCTCCTTTTTAACAGGTTTGGTAGCAACCACTTTCACTTCTTCCTTTTTAGCAAAAGTACCTTTATGGGTTACCCAATCAGGTAAAGTAGCCACTTGTTTAGCCTCTACTTTTTCATCAGAATTTACATTCTTAACTCTTTTTAAGCGAGGCAGGTCTACTTTATCAAAATCCTTTGGTAGAATACCCAAGTCAGCATCTTGATCTACTACTGGTTTTTCTATTCTTTGCAAACGAGGTAAATCTATAGATATAGGTTCACGCTTAACAGGACTTTCCTTAACTGTTTTATCTATCTTTTGTAATCTTGGCAATCGTGTTGTTTTAGGTTTATTTGCCTTAACCACTTTTGCTACAGCTATTGATTTTAACCGAGGTAATTCTTTTATTTCAACAGGTGGCACAATCACCTCTGCCTCTTCCACTGGCAACTTAGAAATAGCTGTCAAGCGAGGCAAGTCTACTGCCGTTTTTTTGCATTGCTCTTTTTTAGGAGCTAAAGCCTCCTTAACATTCTTTAGTTTAGGCAATACTACTGGTTTTTCCTTTTTAGGCGGCTCCAAAGCCTCTAACAGTTTATCAATTTTTGAGCGATTACGCTTCATAAACTGTCGTTGTTTTGGTGTTAATGAATCCATGACTATTTAGTTTTTTTATTTAAAATATAGATGTTCTTTATTGTTTCAATACTTTGTATAACTGATTCTCAATAGCTATAAAATAAATTCCTGTATTCCAATTTGCTCCTATCTCCAAATGGCCTGAAGCAGCTTCTACCTCCCATTGTTCCAGCTTTTGTCCTAAAGCATTATAAACTTGAACAGGTATTGTCCTACTTTTAGAACCTTTAGGTAATAGATAATCAATACTAACTGTTTCAGTAAAAGGATTTGGCTGTATAGCTACCAAAAAATTTTCGTCCTCTAATACTGGTGCTGGCGAAATTATGCTTGAAGTATCTATAATTTGAAATAGATCTACTCCTCCCTCTGATATTAAATTAGAAGTATCTCTAACAGTAAAAAATACTTGCATATTTGCCGTTGGAGTGATAAAGTCTTTAACCATAAACTCCTTTTTGGGAGACCAAGCATAAGATGATGGAGCTTGATCTAACTGAACAGTAGTGACTCCATTTGTTATTGTTGCCTCAAAAACAACTTCTTGTATAGGAGGCCAAGGCTGATGCATATAAAAATGGTAACTCAACTGAGGGTCTGTATATGTTGTCAAATCAAAAATTGGCGATTTTAAGATTGTTTCACCATCTACATTATCTGGCCCAAATACACCTCCTCCAATATTTCCAGTTATATAACATTCTTCTCCAATATCACCCAACATATCACCCTCTGGAAGGATTGGATTATTAAAGTTGTACAATTGATTAGGCTTTCCTCTTTCCCAAATACCACTAGTTGCATTTCCATCTATAGTCCAACCTAAATCTAAAACAAATTCATCTCTATAACCTTCATCTAATGGAATTAGTACAGTTGGTAAATTAGTAGAATCCATTGCATTTACATTCCCTTGAAAATTGGTATGATGCTTCCATTTACCTGCATAAATAGTGTAATTATCATCTGGAAAAATGCTTATATTAAAATTCCCATTAGCATCAGCTATAGTAGTATAGTTATACATTGAGCTTTTTAATTTTATTTTTGCATTCGCTACTCCTGTAGATGTATTGGCAGATTCTACTACTCTTCCAGAAAGATTAAAAGCTACTGCTAAATCTAAAGTTACATTCGCTACTGTCACTTGGCCATTGACCAAAGTTGCTTGAATGGTTTTGCTAATATAACCTGGCTTCTTAAATGTTACATTGTATGTTCCTGCGGTACCAGTTCCTGTTTTATAGTTTCCAAATAAATCAGAATCTGTATTTTGTACAATTGCTGTACTTAATTCTATGTCTACTCCAAACAATAAGCTCCCTGACCCTGTCTCCGTAACTACCCCTTCTAATCTACATCCTCTTTGATAGTTGGGCTGTAATACATGCAGGCCTGTTTGCATATCAGAGACTAAGATTAAACCTGAAGGCAAATATGGATAAGCCCCCCATGCTCCATTAAACCCTATACTTGGTGACAAATTATAGCTATCGTATCTACCTACTTCTATCAAATTGTCTGGATGACTTCCATCTAATACAATGATTCCATCAGTATAGTAAGAAACAATTAAATAATCATTGAGTACATGTGTATTGTGAGGAATAGTCCCTGGTGTGGGCGTTTTCCATCTATCTATTTCTTGTATATTGCTAAGGTCAGAAACATCATAAGCAGCAACCCAAGCATCTGCTTTTTCGTCTGTGGTATATAGAGTATTCCCATCATCTGAAATCCAAGCATTATGACAAAAAGATCGAGGAGTAGTTTGATCTGCTAAAAACACAGGTGTTGCTTTATTGCTAACATCATAAACAGAAAAGGTGCCTGCATAAATATCCGATGTCCATAAGGTATCACCTCTAGTATAAACATCATGGGCATATATAGGCAAAACAGCTCCCATATAAACTGGTAAAGCTGGGTCTGCATTTAAATCTAAAATAAAAGGCTCACCAGTACTTATATTACTCCCCGCAACATAACAGTAGCCATTTTTGTCAATGAATAAATTATGGGCTGTATTTAGTGTATCTGTACTTCCATTTATAGTTAATTCTGGTCTCCAAAAATTGTATGTAGGATTAGCACTTGGCAATGGAGAAAGGTCGATAATCAATAGACCATCTTTTGTAGAACCTTGATCGCAAGTAACATAGGCATAAGTGCCCCAAGTTTTTACGTCTCTCCAAGTAGAACTCGCTCCTGGTATAAACAACACCTCTACCGGATTGCTTGGATTTGCTAAGCTAACAATAGATGTTCCAGTAAGAGTACCAACCAAAGCATATTCGACACCTGTAGCATCTACATATCCCCAAACATCATTAAGATTTTGAGTGTAACTCAAATTCCCTACTGGTGTAAAGTTAAAATCTGAGGGTGTTTGTGCCTTCATATTCCAACTAAACAATAGCAAGAAAATCCATAACCACTGTAAATTATTCTCTTTCATCTTTGTACTTTACAAAATAAAACTTCCTAAACTACTAATAAACAACCTAATAAACAAACTACGAGTTTAGGTGTATTTTTTAGAGCTTGCTTATTTTTTAGTTATTGATTATCAAATAAATATACGTCAAATAATCAACAGAAGTCTCAAAATGAACTATTTTCTAACTAATTGAGTCTTTTTCAATTGCACTCCCTTTCTAATTAATGTTCTTCAATAGTCCCAGACTATTTATTCCTATAGAGGGAGTTCACTTATTTATAGCCTATGTTAGTGTTTTAACAATTTCAAAAGTTGACCCTCCAAAGATACAAAATAAACTCCTGCTTCCCACGATTCTCCCAATTCTAAATATCCTTTTGTATTATTTATAATTACATCCTCTATTTTCTGTCCTAATATATTGTGAATAGACAGTTTATATCTTTCTTTTGGAGTTCTTGAATTTAAATTATACTCTACTTGGAAAGAATGTGTTGAAGGATTAGGAAAAATGGTAATTTCTATTTTTTCGGGATCCACTATAGAAGAGATTACGCTAGCTGTATCTACTATTTCAAAATAATCTAAACCTCCTTCTATTACAGTACTGTCCACTATATCTTGAATAGTATAAGTAACTTGCATAGTGGCTGTTGGTGTAATATAATCCTTTATCATAAATTTCTTTTGAGGTCCCCAAGAACACCTAAAAGCATCTTGATCTAAAACCACTGTTGTTGAACCATTACTGATACTTAATTCTAGTTGAGCCATACTATCCGGTCCATAAAATTGGCAGACATAATAATAACAACTTAGTTTTGGAGCAATATAAGTTGTTAGATCGAAAATAGGTGAAGTTAAGATCGTTTCTCCATCCACATCATCTACTCCTATAACAGTCCCATTATTTCCAGTTACATAATGACTCTTTCCTATATCAAACGCCACATCCCCCCCAGAGGGTAATAAGGGGTAATTTTGATGAAAAATCTGTTGTGGTTCTACACGTTCCCAAATACCACTAGTAGCACTTCCTGATACTGTCCATCCTAAATCTAGTGCAAATTCGTCTCGATAGCCTTTTTCTAAGGCAATTTCTACAATAGGCAAATTGGTAGAATCTAATAAATCCAAAGCAAGTTCTTGTTTACTTTGATAGCCCCACTTCCCTGCTATTAATTCATAATTATTATCTGCTAAAACTGCTATATTAAAATAACCATTAGCATCCGTAACACCATTAAATTCATACCACTCACTCTTTAGCCTAATCTTTGCACTACTTATCCCAACAGAAGGATTCATCTGCTCTACTACACGCCCTGTGAAAGTGAAAGGTACAGCAGGTTCTAAATCTATATTGGCAATTGAAATCTGACCATTTATTAGATTTACTTGTATAGTTTTGGGGACATAACCTATTTTTCTAAATGTAGCATTGTAAGTACCAGCCTTTCCTATTCCTATTTTATAATTACCAAATAGATCTGTATTGTCTTTTAAACCTACACTATCTAAGGTTACTTCAACGCCAAATAAGAGATTTCCGGTTCCCTGCTCTGTCACTACACCCTCTAACCTGCAAGCTCTCTCATAATTGGGCTGTAATACATACAAACCAGTTTGTCGATCAGATACTAAAATCAACCCTGAGGGTAAAAAAGGATAAGCCCCCCAAGCACCTTCAAATCGGGTTATACCCAAACCATTATAGGTGTCATAACGCCCAACTTCAACCAAATTATCAGGATGACTAGCATCTAAAATGATTAAACCATCTGTATAATAAGAGATTACTAAATAGTTATTAAGTACATGCACATTGTGAGGGATAGTGTTAGGTGTGGGTGTTTTCCATCGGTCCAACTCCTGAATATTTCCTAAATCGGAAACATCATAAGAACCAATCCATGCATTGGCTTTTTCATCTGTAGTAAACAAACTATTTCCATCATCTGAAAGCCATGCATTGTGTGTAAAAGTGCTAGGTGTAGGATGATCTGCTAAAAAAATAGGTGCATTCCTATTACTCACATCATAAACCGAAAATTTACCTGTATAAATATCAGAAGTCCAGAGTGTATCGCCTCTAGCATAAACATCATGTGCATAGATAGGCAACACAGCCCCAGTGTATATTGGTGTATCAGGATTAGTGTGAACATCTAGAATAAAAGGTTCTCCATTATTGATATTACTACCAGCAATATAGCAATAACCTTTTTCATCGATATACAGGTTGTGTGCTGTATGGAAAGGAGATGTGCCTAATCCGCTAGGCAAGATTGGCTTCCAGCTATAATATGTCGGTGTGTTTGTAGGCAAAGGAGAAAGATCTATTACTACCAAACCATCAGTTCCAGAACCTTGATCAGTAGTAACAAAGGCATGGTCGCCCCATACTTTGAGATCTCGCCAAGTAGAGGTAGCTCCAGGTATAAATAATACTTCTACAGGATTAGCAGGATTGGCTAAACTAACAATGGATGTACCTGTTCGAGTACCAACTAAGGCATATTCAACCCCTGTGCTGTCTACATATCCCCAAATATCATTTGCTCCTTGTGCATAATTTAATTGACCAACCAAAGTAAGGTTAGAATTGGCAGGTGTTTGTTGTGTATAAGCAAACGATCCCCAAAGTAGCATTAGAGTTATTAATACTAATATCTTCATTCTTGTTTTTTTAATAGCTGTTTGGGATATGTAAAATATAATCTTTTTTTAGCTAAAGATCTATAACTTACCATTAATAGTTCGTGCATTTTTAGTTTTAGTAAGCTACAAATAGCAATAAAAACTTCTAATTAATTGATAATCAAATAAAGCAATACTACCATATAAAACTAATTTTGTTGATCATCGAAAAGTTAAGGTTGGGTACAGGCACAGGAGGTGCTGCATCATAAAACATACTGTATCTCATAGAAATACGAATATGCTTGGTAATCTTAAATCCTAAAGCTATGTTTCCTGAAATTCGAGGATATATGATTTGACTATCGGGCCTAGACTGAACATACATTATTGTCTGTATATCCATCACCTTCCCTATATTTTGAAGATAAGATGCATATAAATTGAGCTTAATGTAATGATTTCCAATAGGTGTATCATCTATTATGGTAATAGTTGAAGGCACTCCAGTATAATTCCATCGTTCATATTCATACATAGCTCCAAAACCTAAATGAACATGCCCTTTGTCGTATTCGACTACCTTATACCGAGTATTTGCACCTGCTAATATCCTTGTTTCCATACCTCGAACACCATCTTGTTGATATTGAGCAAATACTTCTGGATGTATCCAATGATCATGTAATATTCGCAACCTCAAATGCCCATATCCTCCATTAATTAAATTATCACTACCTGTTCTAAATAGATTAAATTTACCTACCAACATCAATACATTTCGCTTGAACCAATAAGATAAATCTAACTTGGTATTGAAAGATATAATGAGGTCTGTTTGTTTCTTCATACTCATTCCAAAATCAAACACGCCTCTAAAGGTATTGGAGGAGTCAACTTTTGAGCCTAAACGATCTGCATTTAGGATTTGAGCTTGGCTTACTTGATAGTTTAGCCCAATTAGGACAACTATACTAAACAAAAACTTACTAATATTCCACATGGATTAGAATGAATAATTTTGAATTTGAGAAGCCGTTAATTTACAATTAATCCATTCGCCATCAAAGTTTGCATCTAGTGTTTCATAAAACTCTATTGCTGGGCTGTTCCAATCTAAAACTTGCCATGTCAAGCGTTGAGTTTGAGTTTTTTGAGCTACTTGAACAATGGTATCAAAAAGCAAGCGACCAATCCCTTTTCTTCTATGAGATTGTGTAACTACCAAATCTTCTAAATGCAAGGCTCTTCCTTTCCAAGTTGAGTATGTTGGAAAATAGACTGCTATTCCAACCACTGCATTATCTATTTCGGCAACTAAAAATTCATACACAGCCAATTCGCCAAATCCATCTTTGAGCATCGACTCTTCTGTAACAACAACTTCTTGAGGAGCTTTTTCGTAGTCTGCTAGCTCCTGAATCAAGCCCAAGGCTGCTTTAATATCTTTTTCTACTCCCTTTCTAATATTAATTTTCATCTCTACTGTTTTCTATAAAAAATTGGCCGCATATTATACTTATCAGCCTCATAATATTTCTTAATAATAGGTAAAAAACCTTTGCAATAAACAGAAAATTGTTGTTTTTCAGTATCCCAAGTCCAATCTAAAACCAATCTTATTTTTTTGATCTGTTTAGGGTCAAGAAGCATAGGTTGCACTTCTTCAGCAGACTCTGGAAAAAATAACTTTTGTGCATGGAATAAATAAAAACTGTCTTTTTGACTGTGCAAATATACAGGTTCATCCATTAGACCTTCTAATTTAGTCTTTGATTTATGAAGCGTTTTAATAAGTTTAGTTTCAAAAGCAATCTTCTGATCATCCTTTACAACCTCTAGATCCTCCAAGAATAATTCACTAGCTGTTCTTCGTCCCCAAGTTATTTGAGATAAATTCCAATTAATAGGTGCTTGAATCTGGCTTATGGGCATCCAATACAAAGATTGTCGTCCTAAAAAATTCCCATTATCGTCCATCCTATTCAAAACAGGAGCCATGGCAATCGGAATCAACTGAAACTGACTTAGTCTTGCATCAAAAAACAACCAAGCTGACAATTTCACAAAATCAATATCACCAGAATAAATTGGGTCATCATAATGATAAGGACCATCATAATCCAAATCCATAGTAGGATTACAACCTATGCAATCAGTTGGCCTCAACAAAATAGTATCCAAAGCACCTCTAGTCAGTTGTTCCATTAAATTTTCGGTCTTGTAGAACTTCATTTTATTGGTCCAAGCAGTATCTACAAAATGTGCAGCCCAATAACGTTCCTCATCATAATAATAGTCATGTTGGTCTCCAACATTCATCATTTTGAGTGTTCTGCAATAATAGCGACTAGGCAAGTTGAATTCGTCCCTCACCTTCTCTGCTCTATATGAGTCTGTTATATCTATGTTGACCAGAAATTCGACTTTAGCAGCCCAAATTATGCTTTTCTTTTGGAGGCTTTTTGGGATAAGGAGCGTTTTCTCTTGCCCAAAAAGTGTCAAAAAACTCCCCATTAAAAATAGGACCAAGACTAGAAGCTGCTTTTTCATAATGTTTCTTTGAATTTACAGTAGACAGGTTTTGTGTTATAATCATCATCAAACAACAAGGGATAATCTTCTCTTCCAAAAAAGGTTCTTATCCAAGTATTTTGGTCACTCACGCCCCAAAATGTCATTCCATACTGATATTCTGAGGGGATTTCTTTGTAGAGTTTTGTTATAGCAGTCAATTTATCTGCTTGGCAATCATACAATTCAGTAGAAGGCTCAATATCCTTACCATTAGGATTAACTGAAATGTCTATTTCTGAGAAATGTATTTTATACCCATCATCAGACAATTCTGTTAAAGCATTTTCTATTTTTTTGTTTTTAGGATAATCAATTGATATGTGCATTTGCATACCTATCCCATGAATAGGAACACCTTTTTGCCTTAAGCTATTGAATAATTCTAGTATAGCCTGTCTTTTTGCTTTTTTGGAAGCTATATTATAATCATTATAAAACAAAACAGCATCAGGATCAGATTCATGCGCATAAACAAAAGCCTTCTCTATATAGGAGTCTCCTATTTTTTGCCTCCAAATAGTATTTCGCAATTCTCCATTATCCTCAAAAGCTTCATTGACGACATCCCAACTACTCACTTTCCCTTTAAAATGAGTGCAAATAGTTTGAATATGCTTTTTAAACATAAGATCCCAGTCAGAGGAAGTGCCTTCAAAATTTTCTATCCAACTAGGCAATTGATTATGCCATATTAAAGTATGCCCATGAAGCCTTTTATTATTTGTTTCACAAAAATCAACTAATTGATCTGCTTCTACCCAGTTAAAAGTATTTTCATTAGGATGCAAATAGACTGGTTTGAATATATTTTCTGCCGTAATACTATTAAACTGATTCATAGCAACTGTTCTGTATCTATCATCGCTATTCAATTCATTCAAATCAATTGCCACACCAATTGGAAAGGCTGCAAAGGAATATAAACTTTCAGAAGCATCACATACTTCTATTTTAACCTTTTTACAAGCTGCTATTAAAATAATTAATAACTCAAGTTACGCATAGATTTAGTAAAAGTAAGGTAGAAAGTTTAACTTTATGAGATGCAAGATAAATTAGACT
>JAAEPD010000036.1 GCA_024222455.1 Aureispira sp. | reverse complement strand
TTAGCCCTTCGTTAGACAACCTACCTTAATAGCTAAGGCTATTAGGCAGAACATCTACCTTGTCTCATCAAAAAATTACGGCTTTATCTCTATACAAAATTTACTTACATAACCTTTAATATCATATAAAAGATTTAGAATCAATTACAACTACTATGGATGAAAATGCTTTATATATAGTATCTGAAGCTAATACAGAAGGAAGTTTAAATACAGAACCACGAACCTATAAGTTAAAATCTTTTGATCGTAAAAATATTGAGTAAGAATGCGCCAAAATAAGGGATATAAACATCTTTTAAGCTAAACAGAAATTAGATGTATATTAGTAAAGGAGTAGTCCTAATCGTATTAGTTTTAATGTATTCCGTTGTTGGCTTTTGTCAAGAGAGTGGAGTGTTTACCGATGCAAAGGTTTATACAACGAAAGATATTGTCAAAGTCAATTTTTTCTTCAAAGATAAGGTTGTTTTATACTCAAATTATGGAGGTTGTGGAGGTGGTGTAGAGTATGGAATTGTGTGCCATAGCAATGAAATGTATAGCCAAGGTTCTCCAGGAGCTTGTGACGTTGGGTTGATGCAATATTACTATAATAAAAAAGGTAGTATAGAGCTGCCTATACAAACACCAGGAGTTTATTCTGTACTACTTTATACCAAAGAAAGCGCAGATGCTGAAAGCACAGACCCTACCTATACCAATATTGTCTATTCTGAGAGATTTGAGGTGAAAGCAAAAAAATAGTTCTCCAAACTAAAACACATCCATACTAGGATCTAAAACTTGAGCATAGTGCGTAATGCCACCTTGTAAGTGTACCAAATTCTCAAACTGGTGTTCTTGTTGTAAAAACATAATAGCCATATAGCTGCGCTGGCCATCTTTGCAATACATAAAAACAAGCTTATCTCTAGGAATATCTTTAGCACGTTTATCTATCTCGCCTAGAGGTATATGTATACCACCTAAATTAGCTTTAGCAACTTCTTCTTCAGGGCGAAGATCTATCACTAATATATCATCACGAGTTTCTATCATTTCTTTTAACTTGCCAGGCTGTACTCCCTTTATTACGCTAGAATCCATGTTATATAGGTTTTATTTTTTTTGATATTAAGAATAAATAGTTGCCACTAACTTTCGGCTTCCTCCATGATTCCGAAACTCACACAAATAAACACCCTGCCAAGTACCTAAGTTGAGTTGCCCATTTGTAATCGGGATGTTCACAGAAGCACCTACCAAACTACTCTTGATATGGGCAGGCATATCATCAGCACCCTCCATTGTGTGTGTAAGATAAGGCAAATTTTCAGGAACTAAGTCATTAAAAATGTTTTCAAAATCGACTCGAACACTAGGATCTGCATTTTCATTGATTGTGAGGCCAGCAGAAGTGTGTTTTATAAACACATTCAGAAGCCCTTGTTGAGGTAAACTAGGTAATCGTTCTAGAATAGAGGAGGTGATCAAATGATAACCTCTAGATTTTGCTGGAAGCTTGAATTCAACTTGTTCTACCATTAGAATGTTATTAGGATTAGGACTAAAAAAGTAGCTCAAATTTACGTAGATTTGTGCAAAATTACATTAGTCTGTGAAGTTTTTCTATTCAATCTCTAATCAAAAGCTAAAAATACATGGACTATTAAAAAAAACACACTGAATATGTTTGAGTTTTGGAAGGCAATTCATTTTATAGGTTTGGTAAGCTGGTTTGCAGGCTTATTTTACTTGCCTAGATTGTTTATTTACCATGTAGAAGCTTTAGATGATAAAGACACTAAACGTGGTCAAATACTGGTAGAGCAATTTAGTATAATGGAAGGGCGTTTATATAAGATAATCATGAATCCTGCACTGATCATCACTTTTATAGGTGGAGTTGCTATGATTTATGTTAGAGGTTGGGAGTGGTGGAAGTTTAACCTTTGGTTGCATTGGAAGCTTTTATTGGTCTTTGGCTTAGTTGCCTATCATCACTATTGTGGGCGTTTGATCAAGCGATTGGCTAATGGTGAAAAAGTAATGACATCTACAAAATTGAGATTGTTTAATGAGATTACAACCTTATTTTTGTTGGCTATCGTCTTATTAGCGGTGTATAAAGGTAGACTCAATTTTGTTTATGCCTTTTTTGGTCTAGTCGGAACAGGAATTTTGCTAGGAATGGGCGTAAAATGGTACAAAAAAATAAGAATGAATGCAGATAAATAAGTAAAGACAACTCGTGAATAAAGTAAAGACAGCTCTCGAGCTGTCTAATAACAAAAACAAAATACAATGGCATTTAAGATATATACTAAAACAGGTGATAAAGGTTTGACTTCTTTGTGGGGTGGAGCTAGAGTGCCTAAGCACCATATTAGAATTGAGGCCTATGGAACTACCGATGAGCTGAATTCTTATATTGGAGTAGTGCGAGATGGAATAGAAGAGGAAGCTATGCGCAATGAGCTGAAAAATATCCAAGATCGCTTATTTACTTTGGGTTCTATATTAGCAACAGACCCTAATAAAGAAATGGCTACTCCAGATTTGCATTTGAGTGATGTAGAAGATTTAGAGCAATCTATTGATAGTATGGAAAAAACCTTACCTGCGCTCAAAAATTTTATACTACCAGGAGGGCATCCTACAGTATCATTTTGTCATGTAGCTCGTTGTATATGTAGAAGAGCAGAGCGTTTGGCTGTAGCATTAAATGAAGAAAGTCCTGTAAATGAGGTAGTTTTGAAATATTTAAACAGATTATCAGATTATTTATTTGTGTTGTCCCGCAAAATTGCACAAGATTTAGGTGCTGAAGAGGTAATCTGGAACTCAAGAAAATAGAATTTTTAAATAATTTTAACGATAAAGCTCCCCCAATCTAAGCTTATAAACCAGAAGATGGTTTAATAATTGTAATACGCAAAATAGAATAGTCTGTTAGAGCAAGAAATTGCTATATTTAGGTCGGTTGACCTAAAAATGTAAAGGCTATTAAAATAGAATAAGAACAAGTAATTTATATATCAAGAATAGGAGATAACCTTTTATATCAAAAAGATATAAGAGAGTCTAGGATTTCTAATATTGGGGAACTATGAAAAACTATTTAACATTAAGCATTATCATGCTATTCTTAGGTTTAGGCTTTCCACAGGTCAATGCTCAAGATGCAAAAGTAAAGTCTGCAAAAGATTTAGTAGAAGATGCAGAATACCTAATCAACAGAAGACAATTCTCTGCCGCTAAAGAGAAGTTGACTGCAGCCATAAAACAAAAACCTAAATTTGTAGTAGCCTATCGATTGTTAGGAGTCGTTAATAAGTATTTATACGACTTCGAAGGTTCTGTAGCTGCCTACGAAAAGCTATTTGAACTGCACCCAGGTTTGTCTAGGGCTGCCTACTATGAAGCTGGAGAAGCTTTCATGAAAAACTACCAGTACAAAAAAGCCTTAGGTTATTTCATGCTCTACAAAAATTCGGATGCTAGAGATTACAAAACAGATGAACAAACTATCCAAAGGGGCTATGATGAAATGGTCGATCGCCAAATCAAAAGCTGTGAATATGCTAGAGGTATCAATTTTGATGAAATAGTAGATGAACCCGAAAATCTTGGATCTTCTATTAATTCTGTAGGTTTAGAATATTTACCAACATTAACTGCTGATGGTCGTTGGTTAATATTTACCTCAGAGCAAGCTAGTGAAGATATATTGGTAAGTCGTCGAAAGAAAGATGACACTTGGACTAAAGCTGAGTCTATTGGTAATGCCATCAACACTCCAATGAATGAGGGAATGGCCAAATTTACAGTTTGTGGACGTACCGTTTACTTTTCAGCCTGTGCTTGGGAAAATGTAAAAGGAGGATGCGATATTTATCAAGCTGGATTTGATACACAAAATGATTTTGGGGTAGTGGATAATGTAGAACCTGTCAAGGGGGTGAATAGTGATAGATGGGACTCTCAACCTGCAATTAGCTGTGATGGAACAACTATGTATTTTACGAGTAGCAGAGATGGTGGACAAGGTGGAACAGATATTTGGATAAGTACCTTAGGTGCTGATGGCATCTGGAATGTACCTGTAAATGCAGGCCCAACTATTAATTCAAAAGGTGATGAAGAGGCCCCGTATATAGCGCCTGATGGAGTTACCTTATATTTTTCTTCAGATGGACACCCTGGCTTAGGAGAGGCTGATATTTTTAGAACTGTTAAGGAAGAAGCAGGTTGGACTACTCCAATGAATTTAGGACAATCTATAAATACTCCTTTTAGAGAAGCAGGTATATCTATTAGTCCAGAAGGTGATGTCGCTTACTATGCATCAGCTAGACCAGGAGGAATAGGAGGTTTAGATATTTATAGAGTAGGGCTGTATAGAGAAATTTCTCCAAAAATAGAGAATGTAATGTTGGATGGTTATATCTATGATGCTCAAACTAAGGAACCTGTGGCAGGTGTAAAAGTGAAAGTAGGGAAGAGTGGACAGAAAAAAATAACACTGACTACAGACCAAGATGGCCGTTTCTTTATTTGTTTGGGCAATAGGGCTTCATATTCTTATATTACAGATAAAAAAGGTTATCAAACCTTCATCGGTGCAGAATATTTTAAACGAACTAAAAACGAGCCTACTAAACGAGTAGAAGTCTTTTTGACACCAACCTTAGGTAGTGTAACAGAAGAACCTCCAGTAGCTAGTACAACACCAAAAACTAGAATACGTAAAAATTTATCTGTTTATTTTGGTTCAGGTAAATATGAGTTGTCGGAAGTTCAAAAAGAGCAGATTCGAAAGTTGATTACACAGTTTGATGAGCCAGAAAAAATCAAAATTAAGATAACAGGATTTGCAGATGATGTAGGAAATAAAGAGTTTAACCTAAGTTTATCAGAAAAAAGAGCAAGTATAGTTGCTCAATTTGTAGAAGTTTTGGAGGTGCCTAGAGCTCAGATTACTTATGATGGAAAGGGTATAGTAGAAAGTAATATACCACAGCATCAAAAACGTCGAGTAGAGATCATCATTGTTGATTAAAGAATCCATAAACCATCGACTTATGGTTAAGTATATAATTATGCTACTTTGTTGTGCAATTGTCCAAATCGGGACAGCTCAACAACCAACAGATTCCACATTACTCAAGATCAAATCGTTCCAGCGATTAATGATTCACAATCCCGTTCCTCCTAAAGGGATGCCTGTGCCTAGATCTGCAATGACAAGGACTTATACACCTGTTCCTGTCAAAGGAAAAGTTATTCATATAGAAGGCAATACCTTAGATGATAGTCCTGTGAAACTAACGCCCAAGACAGATGAAAATGGGCAAATAGAACTAAAGCTGCCTGCAGGCACCTATACTATTAAGTTTGGTGGCCACAACTCAGAAATCAAAACAATACAATTAAGAGGGCATCCTGTTATTGAATTTACACATGTGGATGATATAGTGCAAGGAGAAATGGTGCCAGGGGTACATCCTCCAATTATGCGTTGTGAGTGCGAAGAAATGCCACCACCTAAAATATGGTAAAAGCAATACTATCTTGGTAGAATCTTAGCATGAAAATCTAAATATGTTCTAAAACCTCACGAACTATTGTAAATTAGTAACGATTATCTAATCCGTTAACTTAATTTACTATGCAGCTAGACAAACATCAAGCTTACCAACAAGCCATTCAAGAAATAAATGCAGTCCTAACGGGCGAAACCAATGCTATACTCAAAATGGTAACTATCAATTGTTTACTCAAACAATATTTACCTTATTATTTTTGGGTAGGATTTTATTGTGTCAATGATGGAAAACTAATGGTGGGACCTTATCAAGGTACACTCGGTTGTCTGCACATTTCCTTTGAAAAAGGAATTTGTGGCCGAGCTGCCAAAATGGAGGAAACACAGTTGGTACAAAACGTTCATGAAGACCCTGCACACATAGCCTGTGATAGCAGAACAAACTCAGAAATAGTAGTTCCTGTCAAAAATAACGAAGGTAAACTCATTGCTGTTTTTGATGTAGATAGTACAGAGTTGTCAGCTTTTGATGCTATAGACCAAAAGTATATAGAACAACTAATTCAAGAGCAGTTTGAACAAGCTCCCCTCCAAATGAGTTACAATAACTAAACTAATACACCACTATTAGGTCATGAAGTTTTTCTACTAATTGATTATCAATTAGTAGAACATTTTATTGCATTTTTAGCTTGATAAAGTTAAAAATGCATGGACTATTATAACGAAGAGATTTAAAAACAAAAAGTTAAAATAAAAAAAGTGGTTTGTAATGTTTAGCTTAAAAGTGACGAAACTTTTAGAAAAAGCAAACAACTACAAACCATGAACAAGTTAGTGATAAATGAATATTTTGTCAAATATAT